>NZ_QAIW01000354.1:18918-19245 GCF_003061285.1 Stenotrophomonas sp. HMWF003
CGCCCGCCAGCCCGGGGTGCCGCGCGGCGGACTGCAGTGCCTGCAGGCACGGGCCGATCAGACGCTCCTCGTTATGCGCCGGGACGATTGCGGCGATCATCGCAGGCCCTCGTGCGCGGCGACCGAGCGGGTATCGCGCGACCAGCCCTGCAGCAACATGTCGGCATCGCTCCAAGAGAACGCCCGCGGCAGCAACGCGTCCAGCTGCGCGTGCACGAACTCCGCCGAGCACCGCGCCTGTGCGAAGTCGGGACGCCAATGACAGGCGACCAGCACGCCCCGCGTGTCCAATGACGCAGCCAGGCGCGCCGCCATCGCCTGCATCGT
>NZ_QAIW01000354.1:19255-22309 GCF_003061285.1 Stenotrophomonas sp. HMWF003
CCAGCTCGCTGAACACGATCAGGTCGAACGTGCCATCGGGCCACTGCCGCGGATGCTCGGCACGCTCGACCCGCACATGCGCGTGTTTGGCCAAGGCAAGGCGCGCGGCCGCCACCGCCTGCTCGCTCAGGTCGGTGGCCAGCAACTGCGCGCAGCGCGGCGCAAGCGCAGCGGTGAGCACCCCGTTGGAGCAGCCCAGCTCCCAGCCCCGCAGGTAGTGGTCCCGTGGCAGGCTGGCCAGGGTCAGCGCACGCTTGCGCGCCTCATACCAGCGGGTGCGGTACTCGAACGGATCTTCCTGCTGGTAGAGCGCGTCGAAGTAGGCGGTTGTGTTCATCCGATCAGGACCTCGTAGGCGCGTTCGAAACGCTGCAATACCGCCGGTGGCAGGATGGGGTCGCAGTCCAGTCCGTCCACGGCACCCAGCTGGGTCGAGAACTGCGTGATGGCTGCGCGCTTGCGCTGCAGGACCTGCGGACTCAGCGCGAACCGTGTTGCCGGTGTCCAGGCGCGCGGCGCGTCCTGCGGGTCCAGCCAATGCCAGCCCCACACCGGGTACTCACGCAGCGCGCAGCCACGCGACGTTGCGGCCCGCGCGCAGGCACGGCCCACGGCTTCGTGGTCGGGATGCGCATCCAGGTGCCACGGACCCAGCACCAGATCGTCGGGGCGCAGCACGGTGTGCAGGCGCGCGGCCAGCGCGGCTTCGCTGCCGGTCACCGCGCCGTCGCCGATGTGCCAGGCCTGGTGATCCACGTCGACCAGACCCAGGCAGCCCAGTGCGCGCGCAAGCTCCTGTTGACGCGCGCAGCGCAGTCGCTGCGGCGGCCACGCTGGCTGACCGGGGTAGCAGGCTTCACCATCCGTGACGGAAATCACCACCACCGGCAGCCCGAGCGCCTGCGTTTGCGCCATCAGCCCACCACAGGCCAGCACTTCGTCATCGGGATGCGGCGACACCACCACCAGCCGTGCATGGCCGGCAAGCAGCGTCGCGACATTGGATGCCGGCAGCGAAGCCAGCCAATCGCAGGCCATCCACTGGTCCTCGGTGACGCCGCCGCCGGCGATGTGGCGCGCTACAGCGTCCATCCCTGCCCCTCCCGATGACAGTCCATGCCCAACTGCTGCCAGTCGCGGTCGGCATGACTCTGCCGGATGAACACGGTCAGGTCGCTCCAGCGCCGGGCGTGCGCCTGGTCCATGCACATGGGCCCCGGTCCCAACGCCCGCGCAACCAGGTCCAGGGTCTGCACGCAGCCGCGCTCCACCACGCTGCGCACCCTAACCACGTCGGTCATGTGGGCGCGCGCGGGGTCCGCGTCGATCAGGGTGGCCAGCTCACGCAGCAGCGCCGCGCATGCAGACAGGGTCATATCGACCTGCCCCAGCAACCCGGCCGCCACGCCCGGCTCGGCCGCCTTGGCGCTGCACCGCAGCGGCTCGGCCAGCGCAGCCGCCGCGCCATACCAGCAGGCGGCGATGCCCGCGCCGCCGTGCCAGAAGCCCGGTCGTTGCAGGTAGGCGTCGGCGGTGCCGACTTCCACGGCAGGCACCTGGTCAAGGTGCGCGGTGGCACTGGGAATCCGCCCCATCCCGGTGGCCTGCCAGTCCTGCACGTCGCACTGGATGCGTGCACCCCGTAGATCTGCACGGTACAGGCGGCATTGCCCGTCTGTCCGCACCGTCACCAGCGCTGTATCCACCCACCCAGCGCCCGAACACCACGGCTTGGTACCGCTCAACGTGCTGCGGCGTGCATCGAAGGCCAGCGTCGCCGCCGGCCCCTCGGCGGCCCATACCGCAGCCAGCTGCCCCGCAGCCAACGGCGGCGCCTGCAGCTCCTGCAGAATCGCCTCGGCGTCATGATGCGCTTCAAGCACCTTGGCCAGGCACAGGTCCCGCGCGCCGAGGTGCGCCAGGTGCCGCCAGCGCTCCAGCGTGTCACCTGCTCCCGGTGGCGGCAACGCGGGATGGCTGGCCAGCCATTCACGCGCCTGCTGTATCAACGCGGGTGATTCCGCAGTGGGGATTACCCTCTCCATCCTCGCGGCCATCTCAGGGCGTCAGGATTACCTTGCGGCAATCCTCCTGCTTCCGGTCGAAGATTTCGTACCCCTTGGCCGCCTCTTCCAGCGGCATCCGGTGGGTGACGATCACCCCGGGGTCCAGGTTGCCTTCGGCGATATGGTCGAGCAGCTCCGGCATCAACTTCTGCACGTGGGTCTGCCCCATCTTGAAGGTCAGGCCCTTGTCGAACGCATCGCCGAGGAGGAAGCCGTGCACGAAGCCGGCATACACGCCGGGGATGCTCACCGTGCCACCGCGGCGCGTGGCCGCGATGCACTGGCGGATCGCCACGCCACTGCTGCCTTCGACTTTCAGCGTGGTCAGCGCGGCTTCCAGCGCACTGCCCTCGGCTTCAAAGCCCACCGCCTCGATGGTGGCATCCACCCCGCGCCCGTTGGTCTGGGTCACGATGTATTCGGCGGGATCCTCGACGCGGGTGAAGTCGATCGGAGTCACGCCGTAGGTGCGTTGCGCGAAGTCGAGGCGATAGGCCAGGTGGTCGACCATGAAGATGGTCTCCGCTCCCAGCAGGCGGCAGCACGCCGCGCTCATCAGGCCAACCGGCCCCGCGCCGAAGATCGCCACGGTAGACCCCGGCTTGATGCCGGCATTGATTGCTGCCTGGTAGCCGGTGGGCAGGATGTCGGACAGGAACAGCACCTGCTCGTCGGACAGCCCGTCAGGAATCCGCAACGGACCTACATTGGCCTTGGGCACGCGCACGAACTCGGCCTGCCCGCCCGACACGCCGCCATACAGGTGGCTGTAACCGAACAGCGCCGCCGGCGGCCGGATGCCCTTCTGGTTGATTGCTGCGCCCTTGCCGCTGTTCGTGGTCTCGCACGCGGCGAACTCGGCAAGACGGCAATGGAAGCACGCGCCGCAGGCGATCACGAACGGGATCACGACGCGATCGCCCGGCCGGAGGTCGGTCACGCCGCTGCCGACCTCTTCGATAATGCCCATGAACTCATGACCCAGCAC
>NZ_QAIW01000354.1:22319-28101 GCF_003061285.1 Stenotrophomonas sp. HMWF003
CCGCTGTGCAGGTCGGGAATCTTGCCGCGATAGAGGTGGAGGTCCGAGCCGCAGATGGCCGTGGCAGTCACGCGCAGGATCAGGTCGTCGGGGGCCGCCAGCACCGGATCGGGGACGCTATCGACGCGGACGTCCTTGCTGCCGTGGTAGGTCAAAGCGCGCATGGGGTACTCCAGTGGGGAATGCACCATTGCTACGCCGGGCGACGTGCCGGGGGAGTGACCCAACCGTGTGCGCCATGTTGAAGAGGAGCGACGGTACGTTCACCCGGGCCGCAGGATGCTCGATGTCCAACCACACAGGAGCGACCGATGAACACGCACACGCCACCACGCGGCACGCCTGAAGACGATCAGCAGAAGGCGTTCACGCCGGACACGGTCCGCAACGACAACGCCCCCACAAAGGACAAAGATATGCCGGAACAGGAGGACGGCAAGGTGACCCCAGCCGACTATGAAGCCCCCCCGTCGCAGGACTGAGGCCAGGTCACCGTCGCCCTACTGAGGTGCGGGGCGGTGAGGCGGGTGGCGCTTCTGCCGGTGGCGCTGCAGGCTGCGGATCGCTCCCAGGCGGTGCTTCCAGCGGCGGGGATTGCGCGGGCGGATCGCCCTGGGGCGGCGCTTCGGTCGGCGGCTCCTGCACGGGTGGTTCCGGGCTGACCGGCACCTCCACGGGTGGCGCGACAGGCTGCCCTGGCGTGGGCGTGGCGGACGCGCCGGACGGCGACAGCGGCGATGCAATGTTCATCGGATATCTCCAGCGAGTTGGATGCCACAGCTTCGCTGGTGGCGCGTCAACACCGGGCGACGGCACCGTGCACGTATCGGTATGGCCGCGGTAGGTGCAGGACCATGCCGGACGTTATCCTGTGCGGCATCCCCGCCGTGTGGACCGTACGTATGGCCGTTTCGAAATGGATGTCGGCGTTTCCCCTTTGCCTGCTGCTCGCCGCCGGTGCGCAGGCCGCAGCGCCCTCCGACGGTGTGCGCCAGGTGCCCAGCTTCGCGCTGCCGGTCTCGCCCTATCTCAGCCCGCAGGCGCAGGACAGCGTACGCAGCGCGGTGATTCACGGCGACCCCACTGCCAAACTGGACAACGCCGCTGTGCTCGCGCAGCTGGACAGCATCCGCAAGGGTGCCGACCAGTGGGCGTATGGCGAGATCGCCGAACTACGCAAACGCTTTCCAGTGGAGCTGCATCACGAAACCTGGGGCGGTGTTCCCGTGGTGCGCGTGCAACCGCGCAGCGCACCGGCGGATCCCGCCCGCCAGCGCCTGCTGATCGAACTGCATGGCGGCGCCTTCGTATTCGGTCGAGCCGACAGCCTGGGCCTGCTCGAGGCGATCCCGGTGGCGGCGATGACGGGCATGACCGTGCTGGCCGTGGAGTATCGCCAGGGTCCCGAGCACCGCTTCCCCGCGGCCAGCGAGGATGTCGCAGCCGTGTACCGGGCGGCGTTGGCGCGGATGCCCGCCGCGCATATCGGCATCTTCGGCTGCTCGGCCGGCGGCGTGCTCACCGGCGAATCCCTGGCCTGGTTCGCCAAGGAGAAACTGCCGATGCCCGGCGCTGCCGGCCTGTTCTGCGCGGGCGGCGATGCGCGTTATGGGGGCGACTCGCGCTACGTCATGGCCGCGATCAACGACGCGCTATTGCCCCACGCCGACGGCACCCTGCCGATCATGGAGGACCTCTACTACGGGGACGTGGACTTCCGCGACCCGCTGGTGTCGCCGGTGTTCTCCGAAGCGCTGCTGGCGCAGTTTCCGCCCACGCTGTTCATCACCGGCACGCGCGCGGCGGAGTTGAGCAATGCGTCCTACATGCACAGCCGGCTGGTGGACCTGGAGCGCGTGTCGGACCTGCATGTGTGGGAAGGGCTGGGACACGCGTTCCATCTGGATGCCAAGCTGCCGGAAAGCCAGCAGGCGTATCGGGTGATGACGAGGTTTTTTGCTAAGCATCTTGGAACGGCAGTGCCCGCCAGCCATCACTCCCCCGCAGAGGCAGCGGGGACCAGGTAATCGCGAGGATAATGGGCGACGACTGTTCGCGTGCACCAGAACGACCTCGACGGGGCCAGCGTTGAAGCGCAACCCTGCATCCGCGTCCCCCAGTGAAGTGAAACGTCGCGCCCCTTGCGGGCCGACGACGGGACAACGTGGGCAGGCTCCGCTCTACACCTGACGTTGACCATGACTACACCGGAGCAGTACACCTGCACTGTTGTACTCGCTCCTACTCCTCCAGCAAGACAACGGATCAGTCAACGATGTCCTCCACAGGTGTATTCAATCTGATTGACGTTGCTGGCGATCGTGAGCTATCGAGCGATCACGCTGCGCGCGTCACTTCCGTAACCGCGTCTTGCCTCAAGTGCAACCACCACTTCACTGCGGCTGACGAATCGACACTGCTGGCGGTGCCCGGTGGCATTGCGATGCGCTGCCCAGGCTGCAAGGCGAGACAGGCTATCAGCAGCGTGGTGTTTGACGACTTCTTGCGGAGGCGGGAATAGCCTCTGTCACACAGCAGCGCATCCGACGGCCCGCTGACCACGGCTCGTCATCGGAAATCAGGTGGGAGCATACGCGCAGGATGCGGGTCGGGTCCTCAGATTCGTCTACTCGCCGCAACTGGGCCGCCGTACCCGCGGTCAGGGGCCCGGAACGCCGCCGCGCTCGGCGGCGGCGTTCTGCTACCGGTTTACTGGCAGACGTACTCTGTCGCCGACTCGACCATATTCACGTCGAGCTCTTCGTACTGGATCGCGACGGTTTCCATGAGGGAGAAATAGACCACTGTGCGCGCACCGACGTTGCACGCGGCCGGTAGATCACCGGCGTAGGCGTGCCCGTTGATCGCATAGGCAATGCCGTAGCACGTCGAGCCGATCTGGTACGGATTGTGGTTGCAGGCCATGCGCTGACTATTGGCCTCTGCGCTGGAGACGTCATAGTTGGCCGTCCAGCCACTGGCCGCATCGTTGGGGCAGCTGCCTGGAAAACCACTGATCGGAGCCTGGCCGGCGTTGCAGGTGTAGTCAAACGCGCTGATGTAGGCGCTCTGTCTGAAGTACGCGGATCTGCCGCTGTCGACCCATTGACCCGCTGCGGCGTCTTGGGCGAAGGCAGACAGGCCGAGCAGGCAAAACGCAGCTACGGCGAGAGGTTTAAATCCTTTCAACATGACTATCGTCCTCAGAATTGGCGTAGTGCACGCATCGTGCGTGCCGGCGGAGTTTATCCGCACTTTCTACACACTAATATGACGGGATTGGCAGTCCGAGCGTATAAACGAACAGTGTCAAGCAACTCGGAAAGGTCATGCCGGGTTTGATCCGTCCGTCTTTTCTCCCCATAGCCGGCGAGCAAGCGGATTCCCCATTGGTGCTCTTGGGAATCGTTCGTTGGCGCGACGGAGGAGGTGCAGGTATGCGCCTGGGCCTCAGCCAGCAGCGTGGCGGGCGAGCACTGGCGGAAGGTCGCCTGACCTCGGCAGGCACTGAAGTGACTTGATCACCTCCACGCTTCTTTGCTGCTACCAATCCGGCGTGCCAGGTGCGCCAAAAACGCTCGAAAAGGGGCGCACTATCCCAAGCGTATGTCGTTGGAATTTCGCCAAGCACTTGATTGATGGTGACCCCGGCCCGATTCGAACGGGCGACCTTCCCCTTAGGAGGGGGACGCTCTATCCAGCTGAGCTACGGGGCCAAGTGCGGGGCGGAGACCACCCGCCAGACCGCTGGCTGCACGCGTTTTTGACGGCGTGCAGCCACGTAGGATACCCACATTCAGTGACAGGACCAAGGCCGTCGCCGCCAAATGCCGGCAGGACGCCTCAGCGGATATCCAGTTCCGGGAAGCCCTTCACCAGTTCATCCAGCGCCTTGATCTGGGCCAGGAATGGCTCCAGCGCGGCCAGCGGCAGCGCACTGGGACCATCGCAGCGTGCGTGGTCCGGGTCACGGTGGGCCTCGAGGAACAGCCCGGCCAAGCCCAGTGCCATGCCCGAACGGGCCAGCTCGGCCACCTGGCGGCGGCGGCCACCCGAGGCTTCGCTGCCCGCGTCGCGGCGCTGCAGGCTGTGGGTGACGTCGAAGATCGCCGGCAGGCCGCCGGTGGACTCGATCATCTCGCGGAAGCCCAGCATGTCCACGACCAGGTTGTCGTAGCCGAACTGCGACCCGCGCTCGCACAGGATGATGTTCTCGTTGCCGGCCTCGCGGATCTTGGACACGATGTGCTTGATCTGCGTGGGGCTGAGGAACTGCGGCTTCTTGATATTGACCGCCCGGCCGGTGCGGGCAATGGCCGCCACCAGGTCGGTCTGACGGGCCAGGAAGGCCGGAATCTGCAGCACGTCGACCACTTCTGCCACCGGAGCAGCCTGGGCCACTTCGTGCACGTCGGTGATCACCGGCACGCCGAAACGACGCTTGACCTCCTCGAAGATGCGCAACCCCTCGTCCAGGCCGACGCCACGGTAGGACGCGATCGACGAGCGGTTGGCCTTGTCGAACGAGGCCTTGAACACGTACGGGATGCCCAGCTTGGCCGTTACCGTGGTGAAGTGCTCGGCCGCGTGCAGGGTCGAATCCAGGTCTTCCAGCACGTTCAAGCCGCCAAACAGCACGAACGGGAGGCGATTCCCGACCACTACACCTTCTGCAACGGTAACGTTCATTCAAGACTCCTGGGGCGTTGTACGCCGGGACGCGGCCCGGACAATGCGCCATTCTAGGCCGCACGGCCGCGATCGAACATGCCGGCGGCCGTGCGGCTCAGCATCGGCACAGCCCGCCTGCCCTATGCTGCCGGGTCTCCCCTGCCTCACGTGACCAGATGTCTTCTTTGTGGGTCCATCTTTCCCAGCTGGGCGACAGCCGCTGGCTGCTGCCTCTGGGACTGACCCTGATGCTTGCCGCCCCCGCGGCGAGCGCGCCGCTGCGCTGGCGGTGGGCAGTGGCACTGGCCATCGCGGCGTCACTGACGCTGGCCTCCAAACTGGCGTTCCTCGGCTGGGGCGTCGGCCTGGCCCGGCTCGACTTCACCGGCTTCAGTGGTCACGCCACCATGAGCGCGGCCGTCTATCCCGTCGTCGCCTACCTGGCCGCCCATGGCAGGTGCCGCTCACCGCGGCGCTGGGCGGTTGCAGGCGTCGCGCTGGCGGCCGCCATCGCGTGGTCACGGTTGCCACTCAATGCCCATTCGCTGTCCGAAGTCGTCAGTGGCTGGCTGCTGGGGACGGCGGCATCCGCGGTGGCGCTGTCGGCGCGCCCGGCCGCTTTCACCACGCCGCTGCGCACGCTGGTGCTGGCGCTCTGCATGGGCCTGCTGGTGCCGTTGACGATGCCAAGCGTGCGTACGCACGATCTGGTGGTGCGCCTTGCCACGGAGCTGTCGGGACGCGACAGCGTATTCGCACGTCATCATCCCCAACGGTAGCTGCCAGAATTCAGGCGCGCCGCGCGCCGTGCGGAATGACGCTTCAACCTTGACACTACAGGGCCAACGCGGCCACCATACGCGTGAAATATTTACCTGACGGAGTAGGAGACCCCGTAATGAAGAAGATTATTGCCGCATTGGCCCTGTTGGGTATGTCGTCCCCGGTGTTCGCCCAGGAAGCCCCGGTGGAAACCGGCGCAGAAGTGGCCAGCGCTGAAGTCGCAGGCACCGGAACCGCCACCGGCGCCGCTGCCGGCACCCTGACCACCGCAGCTGCCATCGGCGGCGGCATCGCCATCGCGGCCGTTGTTTACAGCGTCGCCTCGGAC
>NZ_QAIW01000354.1:28111-34915 GCF_003061285.1 Stenotrophomonas sp. HMWF003
GCCCGGGCGGCACCACGGGCACGACCGGCACCACCGGTACGACGGGCACCACCGGCACCAATTGATCCGCTAGCCGGAACAATGTCATCACGCCCTCGCCGGGCGCAGGTCCGGCGGGGGTTTTTGTTTTGCCCGACAGGGCCAGGAAGAATCATCGATGGACTGCAAGCGTCTCGGCGCCACTTTGGCGCTCGCCCTCTCCCTGTCTGGCTGCATGTTCGCACCCGGTCAGCACATGCGCTCCAGCGCGTTCGCACGTGATGACCAGCCGGTCGGCAACGACCAGATCGAGCTGATTCCGATCACGCCGAAGCTGATCGCCATGGACCGCGCCGCGCGCGACCTCCCCGGCCTGCCCAGTGCACTGACCAGCTATCAGCCCAAGGATTATCAGATCGGCGCGGGTGATGTGCTGTACATCACAGTGTGGGATCACCCGGAACTGACCGTGCCCGCAGGCCCGCAGCAGCAGCTCAATGCCGCTGGCCGCCCCGTGCAGTCCGACGGTACGCTTTTCTATCCGTACGTGGGCAAGGTCATGGCCGCCGGCATGACGCCGAGCCAGCTCCGCGAAGAGCTCACCAGAAAGCTGGCGCGCTACATCGAAGCGCCGCAGGTGGACGTGTCCATCCTGACCTACGCTAGCCAGCGCGTCTGGGTCACGGGCGCGTCGCGCCAGGCGGCCACGGTCCCGCTTACGGTCACACCGCTCACCCTGGGCGATGCCATCAGCCAGTCCGGCCTGGATGCAACCCAGGCAGACCTGTCTGGTGTGCGCCTGACCCGCGATGGCGTCACCTATACCATCGACCTGGACCGCCTCGGTCGCCAAGGCGGTGGGGCAACCAACATCTTCCTGAAATCCAGCGACCACCTGTACGTGCCGTACCTGGATCGCAAGGAGATCTTCGTGGTGGGCGAAGTCAACCAGCCCGGCGCGATGAGCTTCAAGACCAGCGATATTTCGCTGAGCCAGGCCCTTGGCCGCGCCCGCGGGATGCAGCAGACGACGGCCAACGGCAATGCCGTCTACGTGATCCGCGGCTCCCAGGACCTGCAGAGCATGCCATCCACGGTGTACCACCTGGAAGCAAGGTCGCCGGCCGCGTTCGCTGTAGCCAGTCAGTTCGAGCTGATTCCCGGTGACGTGGTCTTCGTCGGCGCAGCAGGCGTCACCCGCTGGAGCCGCTTCGTGAACCAGCTGCTGCCGTTCACCTCGATCATCAGCAACGCTGCAAGCGCGCGCAACGATCTCGAAAACTGACGGTGGTTCACTGATGAGCAGGAGCGCTCTCGCCGCCCCGACCAAGGCGCAGCGCGGCATCGCCGCGCTGCTGTTGATCACTCTGGCATTGACCGGCTGCGGCGTGGTGTCGCGCACCAGCATCCAGACGGTGCAGCTGGCCGTTCAGGGCACGCCGGACGTGCAGCCTTCCGCGGCCGAGGTCGCCGCAAAGCCGTATCCGCAGATGAAGGTCAGCGGCCCCAACGGCGGTGCCGTGCTGGTGCTTGGGAACATCGATGCGGGGCGGCAGGCGTGGTACAGCAGCGAGCGCAGTATCGTGTTCCTGGAGGATGGACTGCTGGTTGGCACGCACGGCGGCACGCCGGAGCTGCAGCAGATGTGGATCGAAGGCGACAACCCCTTCCACGCTCTGCACACGCTGCAAGGCACCGTCACCGTACAGCGCCACTATGACCTGATGCCGGGCTATCGCTACGGCGTCGCAGTTACCGGCACGCTGGAGCGCCTGGGGAACGAGCCGGTGGAGATCCTTGGCAAGGTGCGCACGCTGGCGCACGTTCGCGAGACGTTGAGTGGCACGCACTGGAAGGGCGAAAACCACTACTGGGTCGACCCCTCGAGCGGCTTCATCTGGAAGAGCCAGCAGATGATCGCGCCGGGCACGCGCCTGGAAATCACCCAACTCAAGCCGTACAGCCTGGACCTGCAACGCCGATGAAGCAGCGATTGTTTGCCCTTGTGCTGGGCCTGGTCACCAGTGGCGCCAGCGTTGCCGCCCCCACAATCAAGGTGGACGTCCTTGGTCAGGTGCGCAATCCGGGTGCACAGGTTCTGCCTGCCGGCGCCCGGCTGAGCGATGCCGCGCTGGCCGCCCAACCGTTGCCAAACGCCTACCCGCTGGCGGCCGCATGGCTCCGTCAGGCCGAACAGCTGGCGCAGACACGGCTGAAGGCCGGCGTGCTGTTCGACCTGGGCCAGCTCGAGGAGCGCGCCGACCGCGACCCCGACGGCGCACAGGCGGCCACCGCACTTGCGCGCGAGATCGACAGCATGCCGGTGACCGGGCGCGTCCCCGCGCTGCTCGCCGCGCGCAATGTTGAAGCCGCGTTGCCCCAGAACCGCCCGCTGGCCGATGGCGACCGCCTGGTCTACCCACCCCGCCCCGCCACTGTCACGGTGATGGGTGCGGTGGCCCAGCAATGCGTACTGGACCACGTGCCCGACCAGGCACCGCGCGCCTATCTGTCGCACTGCCCTGCCCTTGCCGCCGCCAGCGGCGATGACCTGTACGTCATCCAGCCCGATGGCCACGTGGAGAAACTCGGTATCGCCCTGTGGAACCGCTCGCCAGCGTCCACGCTTGCGCCGGGCGCCATCGTCTATGTGCCGTTGCAGGCAAGCACACTCGGCCAGACCGCGCCCGATCTCAACGAGGAAGTCGCCCGCTTCCTCGCCACCCAGGTGCTGGATGCGCCCGGAGTTACGCTTTGATTCCTTCGCTTCGCACACCGGCCGCGCGCCTTGCGCTTGCCGCGCTCAGCCTCAGCATCAGCAGCGCCCTGTACGCGCAGAACGCACCGGCGCCGACCGCCAGCGACTGGGGCGGCATCGGCCTGCTGCAGACGCCTACGGCGCGCATGGCCGACGAGGGCGAGGTCGCCTTTACCGCCAGCCACACCTCGCCGTACAGCCGCTACAACATCGTGCTGCAGCCGCTGCCTTGGGTGGAAGGCGCGTTCCGCTACGTATCCGTGGCCAACCGACGCTACGGCCCGGCCTGGCTCAGCGGAAACCAGAACTACAAGGACAAGTCGATCGACCTGAAGATCCGCCTGCTGGAGGAAAGCCGCTGGGTTCCCGAAGTGTCCGCAGGCTTCCGCGACCTGGGCGGTACCGGCCTGTTCTCCAGTGAGTACCTGGTGGCCAGCAAGCGGATGGGCGCCTTTGACGCCAGCCTGGGCTTGGCGACGGGCTACATCGGCAATCGCGGGGATTTCAGAAATCCGCTCACCTCCATCGATGACCGCTTCGAGACACGGCCAAAAGCCCAAGGCACGGGCAGTCTCAACAGCGACGGCATGTTCCGCGGACCGGTTGGCGTCTTTGGGGGCGTGGCATACCAGACACCATGGGAACCGCTGCAGCTGAAGGTCGAATACGATGGCAACGATTACAAGCACGAGCCCCAGCAGAACAACCAGCGTCAGCGCAGCCCGTTCAACGTCGGCGCCACGTACGCGGTAAACAAGAACGTGCACCTGCATCTGGGCTGGGAGCGCGGCGATCTGGCGATGTTCGGAGTCACCCTGCGCACCAACCTTGCCCAGGCTAGCTCCATGCCGAAGCTGCTGGATCCGCCGCCCGTACCCATGCATCAACGGAACGATGCTGACGACGCTGTCCACGACAGCGGGTTGCCCCCTGCCAACGCAGCCATTGACTGGGCCGGTGTGGCCAATCAACTCGACCAGAATGCCGGCCTGCGAGTACAACGTATCAGTCAGCGCGGCTCGGAAATCATCGTGAGTGGAGAGCAGCGGCGCTTCTACTATCCAGCCCAAGGCCTTGGTCGTACCGCACGCATCCTTGATGGCAGGCTTCCTTCTGACATCAATTGGTTTACCGTGCAGAACACCCGGCTGGGCATGCCGATTGTCGAGACCAGCATCGAGCGAAAGAGTTTCGTCGATTACCTCGAGCAAAAGACCGAGCTGAGCAGCCTGGCCGGTCACATCGAAATGACGCCGCCTGCTGCGCAGTACAGGGAAACGCTGTACCAGGCGCCGCTTCGCCGTTTCGACGGTGCCTTCAATATCGGCTATCAGCAATCCCTGGGTGGTCCTGACGGGTTCGTGCTGTTTCAGGTGGCCGGCACCTACAGCGCCAATGTCTATCTTTCACGCCACCTGTGGCTCAGCGGCACGGTCAGCTACAACGCGTACAACAACTACGACAAGTTCCGCTACGACGCCCCCAGCCGCCTGCCACGTGTACGTACCAACCTGCGTCAGTACATGACGACCGAAGACCTGACCCTGCCCAGCCTGCAGCTGACCGGCACCCGCCGGCTGGGCCGCGATCTCTACGGCATGGCCTACGCCGGCCTGCTGGAGTCGATGTACGCTGGCGCCGGTGGCGAGGTTCTTTACCGTCCTCTCAACGAGCGCTGGGCAGTGGGTGTGGAGGCCAACTGGGTCAAGCAACGCGACTTCGACCAGCGCCTGAGCTTCCGTGACTACAGCGTTGCCACCGGCCATGCGAGCTTCTACTACATGTGGGGTGAGGAGCGGCGCATTGTGAGCGCACTCAGCGCCGGCCGCTATCTGGCCAAGGATTGGGGTGCCACGCTTGCCGTGTCCCGAGCCTTCGACAACGGCGTGACCATGGGGGCCTACGCCACCAAGACGGACGTGTCCTCGAAGGATTTCGGCGAAGGCAGTTTCGACAAAGGCATCTACGTGTCGGTGCCCTTTGACTTCCTGTTGCCTCGATCGACGCGTGCACGCGCCAACTTCCTATGGAGCCCCCTGTACCGTGATGGCGGTGCCCGCGTAGGCCACACCTACAGCCTGTATCAGGCGACGTCGGAACGTGACCCGGAGTTCTTCTTCGACAACCTGGATGCCATCAGCAAGTAGTGCATCCGATCGGAACTCTGGATAAAAGAAAGGCCGGCAGCGCAAGCTTCCGGCCTTTCTTCATTTCGAGACGGTCAACGGGCGCGCGAACTCTGCGCGCGCCAAGACCTTACTTCTCGTTGGATGCGTACTCGTAGTAGCCATAGCTGTAGTAGCCCGTGGCACGCTTCTCCACCGCGTTGAAGATCGCCCCCTTCACCTGGATTCCGTTCTGCTCGAATCGCTTCATCGAGAGCAGAATCTCCTTCGGCTGATTGACCCCGAATCGAGTCACCATCAGCGTCGAGCCCGCATGGCTGGAGACGATGGCGGCATCCGTCACTGCCAGGATCGGCGGCGTATCCACGATCACCAGATCGTATTCGGCAGACAGCGCCTCGAGCATCGCGGCAAACCGCGGGTGCATCAGCAGCTCAGACGGATTGGGCGGGATGTCGCCCCGGGTCATGTAGTGCATCTGCTCCAGGCCCGGGAACGCGTGGATCGCATCGTGGGTGGCCAGCTTGCCGGCAAGGACGTCGGACAAACCACTGACGTGGCTGACGCCGAGAACCTTGTGCAACGTGCCCTTGCGCATATCCACGTCGATCACAAGCACCTTCTGACCGGCCTGGGCGACGACAGCCGCCAGGTTGGCCGAGATGAACGTCTTGCCCACACCGGGGCGCGGACCAGAGATGGCGATGACGTTGTTCTTCGCCTCCATCATCGCGAAGTGCAGGCTGGTACGCAGACTACGCAGCGCCTCCACAGCAAGGTCAGCAGGTTCTGCGGCCGCCAGCAGGTGCGATCGACCATCGGCCACAATCCGGGTCTTTCCGCCCTTGCCCTTCTGGATCTTCAGCAGATTGCTGGAGACACTCAACGGAATCGCTGCATACACCGGCAGACCAAGCTCTTCGATCTGCGCGGGATCTTCGACGCCTGGATTCAGCATGCGAAGCAGGAAAGCGGCACCGGAAGAAAGCAGCGCACCCAGAAGCACCGACACCAGGACGATCAGCCCCTTCTGGGGTTTGACGGGCTTGCTTACGTCGACGATTGCGTCGTCAACGATACGTACATTACCCACCGTGCCGGCACGCGCCACGTCCAACTGCTGGGCCTGGTTGAGCAGAGCGGTGTAAAGCTCATTGCTGACCTGCAGATCACGGGTCAGACGCAGCAACTCCTGCTGCGTATCCGGCAACGCGTTCACTTCGCGGCGGAAACCATCCTTGCGGCCCTGCAGATCCGACAACTGCCTCAACAAGGCGCGGTACGCCGGATGCTCACGCGTGAAGTTGCGATCCATTTCCGCCTGCTTCAGGCGGAGCTCCTGGATGCTGGTTTCAACGGCAACTTCCTGCTCCAGCAGACCCTTGGTCTGCATGGTGATGTCCACGGAGTTGGCACGCGACTGGTAGGTCGCCATCGCCACCTGCGCTTCCTCCACCTGCTTGCGCACCGTCGGCAGCTGGTCTTTCACAAACTGCAACTGCGAGCCTGCCTCAGCCGAGCTGCGATCGACATTCTGGCGGGCATAGGCCTCGGCAACCTTCTGCACGACAAGCTGGGCCAGAACCGGATCGGAATTGTCGTAGACAATCCGCAGGATGCCCGACTCCTTGCCCTGCTCACCGACCTTGATTTCCTCCTGCAAGCCGGCAACCACGTCCAATCGACGCAGCTTGGACACCGTAAAGCGCATCCCCGGCTGGGCGCGCAGCTGCGCCACTTCAAGCCGGAAACCCTTGCTCTGCACCGCCTCGCCAACCTTGCCCTTGAGCAGGATGTCACCCTCGGCGTCCATCAGCTCGAACGCACCCTTGGCGTCGATCACCGTCAACACCAGAGGCTCGTCCACGTAAGCACGCGGAACGTCCAGACGGTGGATCTTGAGCGTCTCGCCGCCCCAGCCATACCGGGACAAGCCCATCT
>NZ_QAIW01000354.1:34925-36031 GCF_003061285.1 Stenotrophomonas sp. HMWF003
ACGGCGCGCGAAGAAGCCACCCAGCAGCGGCAAGCGTTTCGGCGTGGCGACGATGTCAAGCTGAAGCTGATCCACCGCGGTGCCAACCACGGAGCGCGACGTCAACAGCGCCACTTCCGTCGTCGCTGCTGTGCTTCCGCCACTGGCCAACGAGGTCAGGTCCGCGAGACCGGGGATCGTCGGCATCTTCGACTCCACCTGGACCATTGCCTGCGCCTGGTACACCGGCGTAGAAAGGAGCGCATAAGCGACACCAATGACCGCGAAGACGGCGGTAGTTCCGATGATCCACCACTTTCGGTCGATCAGAACACCCAACATCTCCCGCAGATCAAACTCGTCGTCCCCTCGGACGGCGCGTGTAGGGTTTTCCTTCATCTTGGCTTCCATTTCACTCAATTGCACCGCAACCGGGCGGATCGTTACTTGATGTATTTGGACCAGCGATCGACACTTTTCTCGATCAAGGAGTAGACGTGCTCAAAGGCAATCCGCTGCTGCCGATAGGGATCGGGCACTTCCAGCGAATCCCAACGTCCGAGCAGGAAGGTCTTGCCGCTGACTTGCGGGGCGTCACGGATGATGCGCGAGACATGCGCCTGCTCCATCACCAGGATCAGGTCAGCCGCCGCAAGCACCTCGGGCGTTGCCTGCCGTGCGCGATGTGCGTCAGGATCCAGGCCGTGCTCGCGCAACAGCGTAGCGGCCATCGGATCGACCGGCTTGCCAACGAGCGCCTGGAGACCCGCCGATGACACCTCCACGCCCTCCCTGTCACGCAATGCATTGCGCATCAGGATTTCGGCGGTAGGGCTGCGGCAAATGTTGCCGACACAGACAAGCAACAACTTCTTGAACACAAATCCCCCGGATCATTCATCCATGAACCAAGCGCGCCGGAAACCGGGCGTTCGCTAGACAGCCGGAAATTGTACAGCAATTTTGAGCCGAGAGGACCATCAAGACGGTCGTAAGTTGCTGATACGGCAGGGCTGCAGGGCGCCACGAATGACCGTCCCGACTGCGACGGTCCCTGAGTCAGAAGGGCTCGAAGCGTCGGCTCTTATCGCCCCCACCTCATCTGCTACCATAGCTGATCGATTTTG
>NZ_QAIW01000355.1:0-3181 GCF_003061285.1 Stenotrophomonas sp. HMWF003
GACCAGGATGCGGGCCAGGACCCGGTTCGGGCCGTGGCCCGGGCCGTGGACCCGGTTGCGGGGCCGGGCCGGGCGGGTGCGGTGCGAAGCCGCCCCCACCGCCTGGATGCGCCATGCCGCCGCCGCCAAAGCCACCGGCATGGCCAATGGAGGCATGCGCGAACCCGCGCAGGCCAGGCCGCGCCTGCGCCGGTGCCAGCAGCGAGGCGCCGGCCAGAACGAGCAGGGCGGTGCCGATGGCGTTCCGCAGGGAAGTGATCGTGTCCATGCTCAGTTCCCTTCTGCCGGGGTGTCCTGCGCGGCCAGTGCGACCGGCACGAACACGATGCGGGTGGCGCCATCGGGAGCAAACGCCAGCTCACTGGCGCTGACCGGGCGCCGGGTATCCCACTGCAGGGTGGCCTGGTAGCTCGGCAACGCCGGATCGGAGTGACTGGTGATCACCACTTGCCGTGGCAGGGCGCTGGCGTCGGAGATCCACACCTGCCAGTCCACGCCCGGCTGGCGGAACGCGTAGTGCTGCGTGGCCTCGCCATCGATGCGGGCGCTGTCCACCTGCAGTGCGGACTGGAAGCCATCGGTGGGGAAGGCCGGCGTCCCCCACAGGAACAGGTCGGCCAGCGGGAACTCCAGGCCGTAGCGGCTGGCCGACTCGGCCAGCAGCGCCTGGCTGCTGCGGTTGAGGTCGTCCAGGGTGGCGTAGTACTTCAAGCGCGGCGCGAAGATGGTCAGGCGCTTGCCGTCATAGAACAGCTGGCGGTGCTGCTGCTCGCTCTGGATGTCCACGAAGAAGCGGTCCGGTCCGAGGACCTTGTAGTCCACGGTGCCGGCCAGCGCCAGTTTCTGCCCGTCGTCGAGCACGTACTCGGTGCTGGTGGTGGCGTGCATGCGGAAGTGCGGCAGGGCACGCAGCGCCTTGCCCATCCGTTCCAACGCGGCCACCGCGTCGGCGTCGACGGTGCGGGTCGAGGCCGGCACCGGCGCAGGGGTCTGCGCACTGACGGGAAGCGGCAAGGCTGCGGCAAGCGCCAGGGCAAGCAGCAGGGCGGGGCGTGCGTGCGTCATGGGAAGCTCCGGGACGACGGCGAGGGGCCGGGCCGGTCACGCCGACCCTGTCCTCACTGTGCGTACCGCCGCCCTGGCGGACAAGCGGAGTTACACCGTAGCGGCCTAGGTATTTTTACGCAGAAACTGCGCGTGGGCGCCTCAGGGCGTGCGCCGCGGGTCGCCACCGCCCGCCGCGATCCAGCCATCCACCGCCTGCGCCACCACCGTCATCGGCATCGCGCCGTTACCCAGCACCAGGTCGTGGAAGGCGCGGATGTCGAAGCGCGTTCCCAGTTCCCTGCGCGCCCGTTCGCGCAGGGCCAGCAACTGCAACTGGCCCATCTTGTACGACGACGCCTGGCCCGGCTGGACCAGATAGCGGTTGATCTCCACGCGCACGTCGCTGGGCTTCATGCCGGTCTTTTCCTGCATGTAGGTGGCGGCCTGCTCGGGCGTCCAGCGTTTGCGGTGCAGGCCGGTATCCACTACCAGTCGCACCGAGCGGAACATCTCGGCCTGCAGCCGGCCGAGGTCGCCGGCCGGGTCGTCCTTGTACACGCCGGCCTCGGCCATCAGCTGCTCGGCATACAGCGCCCAGCCCTCGCTGAAGGCGCTGGGATTGAGGCTGCGGCGCAGCAATGGCAGATCGGTCAGGGTCTGCCCGATCGAGATCTGGAAGTGATGGCCGGGCGAGCCCTCATGGTAGGTGAGGGTGGGGATGCTCCAGCGCGTGTTGGACTCGATGTCGCCCAGGTTGATGAAGAAGGTGCCCGGCCGCGAGCCGTCCATCGCCGGGGGATAGTAGTAGCCGCCGGGCGAGGTCTTCTGCATGTGCGCCGGCACCGGCTGCACCACCAGCTTCTGCGGCGGCAGGTGGCCGAACCAGGTCGGCAGGATCGGGTCGAGGTCACGCAGGCGCTGTTCGATGTCGCCCAGCAGTTCCTTGCGCCCGGCCTCACTGTCGGCATACAGGTAGCGCGGGTCCTGGCGCAGCTGCTGCACGCGGGCGGCGACGCTGCCTTCGCGCAGGCCCAGCTGCGCCAATCGCGCATCCATCAGCTTCTCCACCCGCGCCACTTCGTCCAGCCCGACCGCGTGGATCGCGTCGGCGTCCAGGTCGGTGCTGGTGTACCAGCGCAACGCGGCATCGTAGTAAGCCTTGCCCTGCGGCAGCGCCCACACGCCCTTGTTGCCCAGGTGGCGCGCCTGCAGGCCCTGCACATCGGCCAGCAGGCGCTGGTAGCCGGGATTGACCGACTGCTGCACCGCGCGCGTGGCCTGCGCGAGCAGCGCTTCGCGTCGCGCGGCGGGAATCGCCGGCACCTTCTCCAGTTTGCGTCGCAGCGACGTCACCCACAGGCTGTCGCCGGGCGCGGGTGCCAGCAGCGTGCGGAACTGATCCGCCGCCCCCTGCAGCGCCACGTCCGGCGGCACCACGCCGTGCGCGGCCTGCATGTCCACGTTGGCGCGCACCTGGTCCAGCTTGGGTCCCATCGCCTGCAGCCGGGCGATGTAGTGCGCCGCGCTGGTCTCATCGGTGACCGCGTGCTGGTTGTCCATGAACTGCGGCAGGTTCACCGGCAGGCTGAACAACTGGTCCACCGCATAGGTGCTGCCCCCCACCGGCAGCCACGCCGCTGACCACGGCACGGCCATCAGGTCGATCTGGGTCTGGTAGAACCAGCGCGCCAGGCCACGGCTCAACTGCTGCTGCGCATCCAGCGGGGCGCCCTGCCACTGCGTGATCGCCGCCAGGTTGTCGGCCAGGAACCGGCGGTTGACCTCGCGTCGCGCCAGCGAGACATCGGTGAGCTGGTCGGACGTGTCGGCCTGGCCGTCACCACTGATGCCGAGCATCGTGCGCAGCTCCGGATCGGCGTTGATCGCGGCCATGGTCTGTGCGTCGAGCAGGCCGTTGAACGACACCGGCATCGGCGGGCCGGCAACGGTTGCCGGCGGCATCGGCGCGGCGGCGGTGGCCTGCGCGTGCGTGGACGGCGTGGCGAGCGCCAACGCCGCGCCGATGGCGAGCGACAACAGGGCGGGCAGGGCGGAAGCGGTCGGGTTCGGCAGCACGGGACATCTCCAGTGGCGGGCTGCGCGCAGGCTACGCCAGGTCGGCGCGGGCTGCACG
>NZ_QAIW01000355.1:3212-6824 GCF_003061285.1 Stenotrophomonas sp. HMWF003
GCCGGGGCGGGGCGCGAAGCCGTCCGCGCTCCAGGCCTCGCTGCCCACGCCGTGATGGATCACGAACAGCCCGTCCGGGTCGTAGCGCTGCTTGGTGGCCAGCAGGCGCGGGTAGTGCGGGCCCCAGAAGGCCTGCTGCCAATCGGCCTGGAAGTAGTCACACTCGGACACGTACGTGGGGGCCTTGGACACCAGCACCGACAGGGCCTCGTAGGCACGCCGCACCCGTAGCGCGCCGCGGCGCGCGCCGGGTTCGTCCACGCTGCCGCCACAGCCGGGATAGACCGGGCCGCCGGCATTGCCGATCAACGCCAAGGCGAAGGCGTCCAGCACGGCAGGGTGGGTGGCGGTGTCGGCGCTGGCTGCGATCGCCTCGGCGGGCGCGCCGAACAGCCCCTTGTTGCAATGCAGGCCCACGTCCATGTGCGCGGCCGCCGCACAGAGCGCCGTTGCGGTGGCCACCACCTGGTCGTCCCCCAACAGCGCCGACGGCATCCACGCCGAGGCATACCCGTGCAGGAACCAGCCGACCTGGCCCTGGTCGCCTTTCCACAGCATGTGGTGGGCCGGCGCATCGGCACGGGTGTCCTCGGCAATGATCGCCGGCGCGTGCTGGCGGAAGAAGTCCGCGTCCCAGAAGTCGCGCGCCGGCATCGCCAGGGCCTGCAACGGTTCACGCAGGGTGTATCCCGTATCGGCGGCGATCCAGTCCAGCAACGGTTGCCAGGTGGCGGCCGCCGCCTCGCGACTGAGGCCCTGGAACACCATCGAGATCGACAGGGTGCGCTCACCGGCGAAGGTGATCTGCTCGCCCCAGTGGGCGTTGCACAGGCTGTCCCGATAGAAGCGCAGTACCTGGGCCGCCAGCGCACGCCACTGTTCCTCGGTGCTGGCCTGTACCTTGAAGGAGACGCCGCCAAACGTATCGGGCAGGGCGTGGGTCTTCAGGGTCATCCGGGTGACGATGCCGAAGCTGGCGGCACAGCCCCCCTTCAGTGCCCAGAACAGGTCCGGGTCGTTGTCCGCGTTGACCACCCGCACCCGCCCGTCAGCGGTCACCACCTCGGCCTCCAGCAGGCCCGCCGCGGCGCTGCCGAAGGTCTTGGAGAAACTGCCGAAGCCACCGCCGGTGACCAGCCCGGTCACGCCCACCGAGGTGCAGCCACCGCCCTGCACGTAACGCCCCCCATGGGTGGTAACCGCGGTATAGGCGTCGATCCACATCGCCCCGGCACCCACGCTCACCGCCTGCTGCGCCGCCGTGCCCGGGCGCGCGCCCTGCGGTACGAAAGCATCGTGCAGCTGCACCTGGTTCATCGCCCGGGTCCAGACCAGCAGTGAGTCGGGCGCGCACGAGGTGCCGTGGTAGCTGTGGCCGCCGCCCTTGACCACCAGCCGCAGCCGATGGGTGCGGGCAAAGTTCACTGCCGCGGCGACGTCGGCGCTGCTGGTGGCGGCCACCATCTGCGCGCTGGGCACCGAACGCCATGCGCCGAAGTAGCCACTGGTCTGGGTCAGGCCCGGTTGGTCCCCGATGTAAAAGGGGTTGTGGATCTGCGCCAGCGCGTCAGCGCGGCTGGCGGCATCGCCCAGGAACGGCGACTGCGGCACCGACAGCCGCCCGCCGACTGCCTGCGACAACCGGGCCCAGTCGGCACGGGCCGGCCACCCGGCGGTGCCCGGCCGCACCCGGGGGCTGGGCAGGGGTGTGGCGGCCGTCGCCTTCAGGACCACCGGCAGCAGGGGCAGGGCCAGGCTGGCCTTGAGGCAGTCACGTCGTTTCATCGGAGTATTCCTTGGCGGTGGGCCGGTAGCGATGGCAGCGAGTGTGTGCCCGCTACCGCCCGTCGTCATGGGGCACGGGACGAAAGGGGGGAGCAAGGGACCAACGGCGGCCGGGTCGGGGCCGGCGGGCCCGGGCAGGGCGTGCGCACGGCGGGACGACGCATTACGCTGGGTGCCGGGCAGCGCCGACAACCGGGCCTGCCTCCCCTGTGCTGGACGGCCACCGGCTGGCCCTTTCGTCGAGGAACGACAATGCGCTGGATACTGTTGGTGATGGGCCTGTTCTGCATGCTGGCCGGTGTCGCGCAGATGGCGTTCGGCGTGTACGCCTTTGACAGTTCCGATCACGGCGGTTCATGGATCAACGTACGCGGCAGCCTGGCCCGCTATTTTGTCGATCACCCCCAGCGCGATCTGGTCGACTACCAGCGCTACGTCGCACTGAAGGTGATGAAGGCGCTGGAGACCAGCGTCGAGGTGCATCTACTCAGCGGCCTGGTGTTCCTGGCCATGGGCGCGGTGCTGCTGGTGATGTTCTGGTGGTGGGAGCGACGCATTACCCTGCGCGGGGGCGTGGCGTACCGCGCTGGCCTGGAGTAGGGGCCTGCTGATCGGCCGCCGGGCATCTGGCGTATGCTTGCCACCGCGGCGCGGGGATGCGCTGCGCCGTTTCACTGGACGCCCGCCCCCCGCCGCAACTGCGTGGGGTGCTGGCCACTGGCCGCCCGTGGAGTTTCGATGGTCTTTGCCCTGATTGCCTTGCTGCTGATCGACCTGGTGCTGCAGTTCTTCTGGAACGCCCGCTATTTCAGCTGGGGCATCCGCATTTTCAACCAACGCATCGCTGCCCCGGCCGACTGGCGCACCCGACTGTCACTGGGCAGCCTGGAACACGATGTGCCGCGCGGAACGTACCTCCACCTGGTGTTCCGCCAGCTGCCCGACGGCAGCTATGCCTTCCGCGAGAGCTTCGCCCAACGCTTCTACCCGATCATGCGCGGTCGGGTGGTCGCCGATCCCAGGCGGCGCGAGGTGAGGGTGGAAGGGCGCTTCAACTGGTCGGCCCTGGGCATGTCGCTGTCGATCATTCCGGTGGTCCTGGTGCGGCCGGCGGCGGCACCGATGCTGTTGATGCTGCCGTTCTTCCTGGTCTGCTATCTGGTCCAGAAGAAGATGTTCGGCGCCGTGGCCACGGTGATCGAGCAGCAGCTGCGCGGGGTACCGTCGGCCGACGCGATCCTGCGTGAACGGTTGCAGGCCGGCCAAACGCCCCTGGCTTGACCTTCCCACGGTGGGAATCCCCAGACTGGGGGTACCGTGTGACGCTTCACCTCCACGCCGGCATCGGCGCGATGATGGGGACGGTGGTGCGGCGTGGCAGCAGGTTTCCCAGGAGCAGAACATGTTGAATATTGGTCAGGCGGCCGCCTTTTCCGGCGTGTCGGCGAAGATGATCCGGTACTACGAACAGATCGGCCTGATTCCGCAGGCCGAACGCAGCGCCGCGGGCTACCGGACCTACAGCACGCAGGATGCGCACAGCCTGCGCTTCATCCGGCGCGCGCGCGACCTCGGATTTCCGGTTGAACAGATCGCCGAGCTGCTGACCTTGTGGAACGACCGCGGCCGGGCCAGTGCGGACGTCAAGGCCGTGGCATTGGCGCACGTGGCGGGCCTGCGCACCCGGATTGCCGAACTGGAGGCGATGGCGCAGACCCTGGAACATCTGGCCGAGCACTGCCACGGCAACGATCGCCCGGATTGTCCGATCATCGCCGACCTCGCCGAGCAGACCGACGCCGCTGCCGCCGTGCCGGACACGGTGGC
>NZ_QAIW01000355.1:6834-9672 GCF_003061285.1 Stenotrophomonas sp. HMWF003
TCGCACGGCAAAGTGAACCGTGCCTTGCCGCGTGCACGGCAGCGCTTGACCTTGCCATGCTGTCAAGCCGGACAGTAAGCGGACACTTTCCCCACGAGGCGTCCTGCATGTTCCGTTTCACTGTTCCCACCATGACCTGCGGCGGCTGTGCCCGTTCGGTGACCAAGGCACTGATGGAGGTAGATCCCAACGCGCGCATCGAGACCGACCCGACGGCGCGCGAGGTGCGGGTGGACAGCACACTGAGCGAAGGGGTGTTCGTGGCGGCGCTGGCCGAGGCGGGTTTCCCGGCCGCACGCTGAGCCGGGCATGTGAGGCAGGCATTTGCGGCAGCGCTTGGCTAGGATAGGCGGTCCACTCCCACGCTACATGCCAAGGACGTCACTTACATGCGTGAAACCGACGACAAGACCGAACGCCGTGCCCAGCTCACCGCGGCCATGCAGGCAGCGGGGTGCACTGCCCCGCGCGACTGGGTGAGCAGCGAGCTGTCCGAGAACATCGCGCAGTTCGCCCGGTTCCGCGTGCTGCACGACGTGCACGTATTGGCCGACGACGTGGAGCACGTCCTGTCCGACGCCATCGACGAGCAGCCCGAACTGGAGGGTACCCTGCAGACGCTGCGAGCCGCGGTGGACCCGACGGCACTGCATGCGCTGCTGCGCGCGTATGC
This sequence comes from Stenotrophomonas sp. HMWF003, assembly GCF_003061285.1. Lineage (NCBI taxonomy): Bacteria > Pseudomonadati > Pseudomonadota > Gammaproteobacteria > Lysobacterales > Lysobacteraceae > Stenotrophomonas > Stenotrophomonas sp. HMWF003. The sequence continues at coordinate 7,508 of NZ_QAIW01000355.1, forward strand.
CAAGGCGCTGGGCAATCACTTCGTGATGGTGCTCGATGAGGGCGGCATGAGCGACGACCCGCGCCTGCCCGGCTGGCAACTGATGGAAACCGGGCCCGACGGGCCAACCGGGCGGCGGGTTGACGGGCTGCACGAGGACTACCTGGATTTTGAGGATTCCTACCAGCCCCTGGCCGACGCCCGCACCTGATCCCTTCGGCGCGGAACCCGCGATCCGCGCCGCGCGGTCCCCGTGCATCACATGGCGTATCACCGTGGGCTGGCAGCATCGGTGGAGTCCGGACATTCGTCCACCTGGAGACCGCCGTGAACTCGACTGCCTCGCTGGCCCGCCCATGGGCCCTCCATCCTTTCCACGCCGCGGTGCTCGGCGGCGTGCTGCCGTTGTTCCTGGGCGCGCTGCTGTCCGATTACGCCTACTGGAGCAGTTACGAGATCCAGTGGAGCAACTTCGCGGCCTGGCTGCTGCTGGGCGCCATGGTGATCACCACCCTCGCGCTGCTGTGCGCGCTGGTCGGCCTGGCCCGCGGCAGCCGCGCGCGTGCCTACACCGGGCTGCTGGTGCTTACCTGGGGGGTGGGTTTCTTCAACTCGCTGCATCACGCCCGTGATGCCTGGGCGATCATGCCGGTGGCATTGGTGTTGTCGGTGATCGTCACGGTACTGGCCCTGCTGGCCACCTGGGTCGGGTTCTCCAGCCTGCGCGTGGGAGGTGCACGATGAAGCGTCAACCCACCGCCATGCTCACCGTATCGGTGCTGACCCTCGCGCTGGCCGCGTGCAGCAACAAGGCGCCCGAGCTTGAACAGTACGGCGCTACCCCGGAACTGCCCGCGCCCAACCGCACGCTGATGCCGGACATGACCATCGCCAAGCCGGCCAGCTGGGGCGATCGCACGCCGACGGTGCCAGCGGGCTACCGCATTTCGGCCATCGCCACCGGGCTGGCCATTCCGCGACAGACGCTGGTGCTGCCCAATGGCGACATCCTGGTGGCCGAAGGTCGCGGCGGCAGCGCCCCGAACCTGAAACCCAAGGACGTGATTGCCGGCAGGATCAAGTCCAAGGGCAACACCGCCGTGAAGAGCGGCAACCGCCTTACCCTGCTGCGCGACGCCGATGGCGACGGCGTGTACGAACTCAAGACCGTGTTTGCCGACCACCTCAATGCGCCATACGGCCTGGCGTTGATTGGCGACGCGCTGTATGTGGCCAACCAGGACGCGCTGGTGCGCTTTGCCTACCAGCCGGGCCAGACCAAGGCCAGTGGCGCACCGAGCAAGGTCACCGACCTGCCGGCGGCGATCAACCACCACTGGACCAAATCGCTGGCGGCCAGTGCCGACGGGCGCCACCTGTACGTGGGTATCGGCTCCAACAGCAACATCACCGAACGTGGCATGGCCGTGGAGATCGACCGCGCACAGGTATGGCAGGTGGATGCACAGACCGGCGCGCACAAGGTGTATGCCACGGGCCTGCGCAATCCCACCGCGCTGACCGTGCAGCCGGGCACGGGCGTGCTGTGGGCGGTGGTCAACGAACGCGATGAGATCGGCCCCAACCTGGTGCCGGACTACCTGACCTCGGTGCGCGAAGGCGCGTTCTACGGCTGGCCCTACAGCTACTGGGGCAAGAACGTGGATGTGCGGGTGATGCCGCAGAACCCGCAGAAGGTGGCCACGGCCATCGCCCCGGATTATGCGCTGGGCTCGCACGTGGCCGCGCTGGGCGTGACGTTCTCGTCGGCGGCGATGGGGCCTGCGTTTGCCGACGGTGTGTTCGTCGGTGAGCATGGCAGCTGGAACCGCAATCCGCCGGTCGGTTACAAGGTGGTGTTCGTGCCGTTCCGTGACGGACGCCCGGCCGGTGCGCCGATCGATTTCGCCAGTGGTTTCCGTGGCGATGACGGCCGCACCCGCGGCCGTCCGGTCGGGGTGTCGCTGGATCCGCGCGGCGCGGTGATCGTGGCCGATGACCTGGCCAATACGATCTGGCGCATCACTCCGGTGGCAGCGCCCGCTGGCGGTTGATGCGCCGGCCTCGCGCCGGTCGGGCTGCACTTGCATCAGCGACCCGACCGGCAGCTGCCGGTCGGGTTGACCGCGGGTTACTCGGTCCGGTCATAGGAGAACTGGATGCCGGCGGTGCCACCGGTCTCGATG
>NZ_QAIW01000355.1:9682-11415 GCF_003061285.1 Stenotrophomonas sp. HMWF003
CTGGATGCCGGCGGTGCCACCGGTCTCGATGAAGAGCTTCATGAAGGCCGGCACCGTGTCGCTGCGGTTCCAGTCGCGCTGCAGTTCGCAGAACAACTGGGTGACGCTGATCAGCTGCGCACCGGCCTGTTCGACCCGACGCAGCGCGGCGTCATGGGCGGCCAGCGAGGTGCCGCCCACCGCATCCACCACCACGTACACCTCATAGCCTTCCTTGAGCGCGTCCAGCGCCGGGAAAGTGAGGCAGGCCTCGGTCCAGAGCGCGGTCATGATCAGCTTCCGGCGCCCGGTGGCCTCCACGGCCTGACGGAATTCCACGTCTTCCCAGGAGTTGATGGTGGTGCGGTCGTAGGTCGGAATACCGTCCAGCACCTTGCGCAGCTGCGGAATGGGCGGCTTGTTCAGGCCGGTCTTGACGTTGACCGTGGAATGCACGATCGGCAGGCCGTAGGCCACGGCCGCCTGTGCGGTGCCCACGATGTTGTTCACCAGCAGCTGGCGGTCCATCGAAGCGATGGAATTCACCTGCACGGGCTGGTAGTCGATGATCACGAATGCCGCGTTCTGTGGGGTCAACAGATGGTCGGCTTTCGGATCGCGGATGGGTTCGCTTGCCATGGTGTGTCTCCTTCCGGGGTTGGTGGTGGGGGCGCCAAGGGGCAGGGCGCCCCTCAGATGCGCCGGGAATGCAGCGGTTCGTTGTTCTTCTGGACGTCCTGCGCCTTGGCGTAGCTCTCGATCAGCAGCTGGTAGTTGGGGAAAATCTGCGTATAGATCTCCGCCCACTGCTGTGCGTCGTCGCGGTGCCATGTCTGTTGCAGCTCCGATGCCACGGCCGCCGTATCCATCGGTACCACCCCGGCCTGGACGACGCGTGCCAGGGTGATTTCTTCGGCCATCTTGGAATAGGTGCCCGATGCATCCACCACCGCGAACACCTGATAGCCGTCAGCCACGGCGGCGATGCTCGGGAAGGCCATGCAGACACTGGTGATGGTGCCGGCGATGATCAGCTGCCGGCGACCGGTGGCCTTGACCGCCGCGACGAATTCGGGATTGTCCCAGGCGTTGATTTCGCCGCGCCGCGCCACGTAGGTAGCGTGCGGTGCGTTCTGGCGGATCTCCGGGATCAGCGGGCCGTTGGGGCCTTGCGGCACCGAGGCGGTGGTGATCACCGGCAGACCGCACAGCGTGGCCATGCGCGCCAGCGCGACGGCATGCGCGCGCACACGGGAAAAGGGCATGTCGCCGATGGTCTGGAACAGGCCGCTCTGGTGATCGATCAACAGCATGGCCGCGTCTGCGGGGTTGATGATCGGCTTGCTGCCGTTGAAGTTGGCGGGAACGCTCATGGTCACTTCCGTGGGTTGGGGGAGAGAGCAGTGCGACGGGCCGCGCGTTGGCGGCGGCCGTCGAATCGGGTCACGCGGGGATCTGGCCGAACCGGCCGGTGTTGAAATCGGCCATGGCCTGCGCGATCTCGGCCGCGCTGTTCATGACGAACGGGCCATGCCCGACCAGCGGCTCATCGATGGGCTCGCCGCCCAGCAGGAGCAGCGTCGCATCGCCGATTGCATCGACCTGGATGGACTGGCCGTGGCGTTCGAACATCGCGAACTGCGCCGGCCCGATCGCATCGCCTGCGTTGAGCCGCACCTCGCCCTTGAGCACCACCACCACCGTGGTCCAGCCCTCGATGGCCGGCAGGGTGAGGTGTGCGCCCGCGTTGAGGC
>NZ_QAIW01000355.1:11425-14493 GCF_003061285.1 Stenotrophomonas sp. HMWF003
GGCGGGGCCCTGGCAGCCCTCGAAGGTGCCGGCGATCACCCGTAGCTGCCCGGCCCCGTCGGCCAGCGGCACGACCGGGATCGTGCTGGCGTCCAGGCTCTGGTAGCCGGGGGCACGCTGCTTGTCCCGCGCAGGCAGGTTGACCCACAACTGGACCATGTCCAGGGTGCCGCCACGTTGGCTGAATGCAGGAGAATGGAACTCTTCGTGGAGTATTCCCGACGCCGCTGTCATCCACTGCACGTCGCCAGGGCCGATGGTGCCGCCGGCCCCGGTGGAGTCGCGGTGGGATACTTCTCCCTCGTACACGATCGTGACGGTTTCAAACCCACGATGCGGATGCTGGCCAATACCGCGCACGTGGGCCGACGGATCGAACGCATGGGGCCCGGCGCGGTCCAGCAGCAGGAACGGGCTCAACTGCTGGCCGTGGGTGGTGTAGGAGAACAGGGAGCGGGCAGGGAAGCCGTCGCCCACCCAGTGCGGCCTCGGGGCGCTGTAGACGCCCAGTATGTTCTTCATGGTCATGCCTCTCTCCCTGGTCACAGGGACTCTGGTGGCGCACACCGTAGCCCCGGCCCTGCGGCCTCGCTAGACGGCAAAAGTTGCCACCACCGTCCTATCTGGTGAACGATGATTGGCATGCACCCGACGCGATCGGGGCGCAAGCTGGGCGCATCACCGGCAGTGGCCTGCGGGTGCCTTCGTAACCATGAAAAGAGACGCGCATGCAGGACTTCAACGACCTTTTCTACTTCGCCATGGTGGTCGAGCACGGCGGCTTCGCGCAGGCCGGCAGGGCGCTGAATGTTCCCAAATCCAAGCTGAGCCGGCGCATTGCGCTGCTGGAGGAGGAGCTGGGGGTTCGCCTGATCCAGCGGTCAAGCCGCCAGTTTTCCGTGACCGAACTGGGCCGTTCCTTCCTTGATCACTGCAAGGCGATGATCGCGCAGGCCGACGCGGCGCGTGCGCTGGTGGACCTCACCCGTTCGGAGCCGTGCGGGCTGCTGCGCATCACCTGCACCAACGATCTCCTGCAGGGTGGGGTAAGCCGCATGGTGGCGGACTACATCGCGCTCAACACCAAGGTCAGCGTGTATCTCAAGGTGTACAACCGACCCATCGACATCATTGCCGAAGGGTTTGATATCGCCATCCGTGAAAGCAGCGGGCAGTTGAACGACTCCGAACTCATCCAGCGCGTGCTGGCCCGACGCGAATGCGTGCTGGTGGCCCATCCGGATTTGGTCAAGGACGGGGCGTACCCGGTCGGCCCGGCTGACGTGGCAGTCTTTGCCACCCTGGAACTGGGCAGCCCGCGGGCCACCCACGAATGGTCGTTCGAGCACGTCGATGGCGCGGTGGCCACGATCCGCCACCAGCCGCGCATGGTCACCGACGATGTCGCGTGCATCTACCACGCCGCGATGGGGGCGGCTGGCGTCGCCATCCTGCCGCGCACGATGGTGGCCGACGACCTGCAGGCGGGGCGGCTGGTCGAACTGCTGCCGGGGTGGGCCCCGCCCGGCCATGTGGTGCACGCACTGCTGCCCTCGCGCCGCCATCTGCTGCCGTCGGTGCGATCGTTGGTGGACCACCTCGTCGCTTGCTTCGATGCGCCTGCACTACAGGCGGCTGTGCCGAAGGAAACCGAACGCACCAGCGGGACCGCCGTTGGTCACGATGCCGCCCGGCACATGGCCGGGAAAGCGCCCGCTCCCTAAGCTGCCGTCACTGGACCCTGGATCTCGATCAAAGGATGTGAGGATGGCGATTCCGCACTCGCGCTGGATACTGCCCGGCGCCGTGATCGCCGGCATGGCGGCCGCGTTGATTCATCTGGGCTGGGAGTACAGCCACGGCGGCATCCAGCGCCACCACCTGCTCAATGACGCGAGCCTGCCCGCCATCTCCAACGCATGGGGATTGCTGGTGCTGCCGTTGCTTGGGGTGCTGGCGGGCTGGGAGGTGACCCGGCGCATCCGCACGCACGCACGCGCGTGGTGGCCTGCGGTTGCCGGCTTCGTGGGCGCGCTCGCCGCTGGCATCGCACTCTCGGTGGCGTTTGTGACCCATGGCGAACCCGCTGCAACCCAAGTGATGCTGGGGATGTTGGTCGCCAGTGTGCTGTTTCCTGCTTACCGCGCGGAGTACCTGTTCGGCTTCGTCATCGGCATGACGCCGGTGTTCGGTGCGATCCTGCCGGCGCTGGTGGCGTGCGTGCCGATGCTGATCTCGGCAGCGAGTCGGCTGGTGCTGTGGCGCCTTGTGCAGTACACGCTGTGTCGCTCCACTGCCGCGGTCGCCGTGCGGCGCGGGTGAGCCAACGCAGGTTCCGCGCCGCCGCGTAGGAGCGGCAGTGCCCATGGATGGCATGGGCGCTGGAATGGAGTGAGGCCGGCGCGTCATCGCGCGCCGGCCTCGATGCGGTGAGGCCTCAGCCGTTGCGCGACGCGCCCAGGTGCTTCACCAGCACGGCCGCCGTTTCTGCCGACGATGCCGGGTTCTGCCCGGTGATCAGCAGGCCATCGCTGACCACGTACGAGCCCCAGTCGGGCCCCTTGGAGTATTGCCCGCCGGCCGCCCGCAGCATGTCTTCAACCAGGAACGGCACCACGTCGGTGAGGCCGACGCCGGCTTCCTCACTGTTGGTGAAACCGGTGACCTTCCTGCCCGCAACAAGCGGCGAACCGTCGGCGGCCTTGACGTCGCGCAGCACGCCCGGGGCATGGCAGACCAGCGCGACCGGCTTGTTGGCGGCAATGAACGATTCGATCAGGGCGATGGAGTGGCGGTCGTTGGCCAGGTCCCACAGCGGGCCGTGGCCGCCGGGATAGAACACGGCGTCGAAGTCGCCCTGGTTGACGCTGTCCAGGCGCACGGTCGCGGCCAGCTGCGCGGTGGCGGCCGGGTCTGCCTCGAAGCGACGGGTGAGGTCGGTCTGGAAGTCGGGCTCGTTGCTCTTGGGGTCCAGCGGCGGCTGGCCGCCCTTGGGCGAGGCCAGCACGATCTGGGCGCCGGCATCGGTGAAGGCGTAGTAGGGCGCGGCGAGCTCTTCCAGCCAGAAG
>NZ_QAIW01000356.1:0-1638 GCF_003061285.1 Stenotrophomonas sp. HMWF003
GTATAGGCCATTGCCCACGGCGGTGCGAAGCCACGCGCGGCCAGCATCGGGATCTTGTTCGCGCCCAGGCAGTGCTGATCGCTGACCCACCCGCCCCGCCACGGGCGCAGCGTGGAGGCCACCAGGGGCACGTCGCCCAACCCGCCATGGGCCAGCAGCGCGCGGGCCAGCGGCTCCCAGCAGCCGGTGGCGATGACCACCCGGTCACCCTGCGCCAGGTGCTCGCGCAGGCGTGCAACCGCCGGGGCGATGAACAGCGCCTCCCCCGCGGCGAAGACCGCATCGGCATGCGCCTGTGCCAGCGCATGCATTGCCTCGCGACTGTGCCCGAAGGTTGCCAGCCACACCGCACACCGCGTAGGCAGGCGGCGCGTGCGGGGGATCAGCAGCAACGGCGCCAGCAGTGGCAGCAGGACCAGCAGCACGCCCAGCCGCCCTGGCTGGCGCCGCAGCAGGCCCTTGAAGAAGCGGCGCGCCGTTTCCCAGCGGGTCAGGGTCAGATCGAAATCGAATACAACCACGTTGGCGTCGTTTGCCTCGGGCATCCGCGCAGTCCCTTATGCGGTGAAGGGGCGATCATAACGGCACTTCATCCCCTGCGCGTCCCGGGTGCTGCCGTGCAGGTGCACAACATGGCAGACTCCGCTGCGCCCCCGATTCATCGCACAAGGATGTCCATGATCGTTCCCGAGTACTGGGCAGAAGCCCGACGCGAAGTCCGACACAACCGCAAGCAGCTGATCGTGCGCCGATTCGGCTGGTCCGATGACAGCGTGGCGGCCGCGCAGGCGCATGCCGACGCGCGTGCACAGGAAGCACTGCATGCCATCGCCGCCGGCCAATCCCTGCCGCGCAGCGAACGCCGCACCAACTACGGCGTGGAGGGCGTGCCGATCCGCGAGCAGATCGTCGAACGCCATGGCGATATCGTGATAACGCGCAACAGCTACGGCGCGCTCTGCCTGAACACCCCGGACGTGCTGTTTGCCGACATCGACCATCGCCCTGCGCCGGCCGGCTGCGTCATGCCCACCCTGCTGGCATGCGCGCTGTGGGTCGTGGTGGCCATCGCCGCGGGCAACGTGTGGAACTGGGTGGCCGGCGTGGCGCTGGCAAGTGCGGTGCTGGTCGCGGTGAACGCGGTGGTGCTCGTGGTCAAGCGCGCCCGCCACCGCGACGAACAGCTGGAAGCAGGCGCACTGGCCCGGGTCGAGCAGTTCACCCGGCAGCACCCGGAGTGGCACCTGCGCGCCTACCGCACCCCGGCCGGCATGCGCGTGCTGGCGATGCACGCCACCTTCTCCGCGCAGGACCCGGTCGTACAGCGCCTGTTCGATGCCCTGCAGACCGACGCGCTGTATGCACGGATGTGCCGGGTACAGCATTGCTTCCGCGCGCGGCTCACGCCCAAGCCCTGGCGCATTGGCGTGCGCCGGCGCATCCGCCCACCGGTGGCGGCGTGGTCGGCCGAGCAGGCGTTCCTGCCCGCTCGCCTGCAGTGGATCGCTGATTACGAGCGCAAGGCGCAGGGCCATGCGGCGTGCCGCTTCCTGCGCGCCTTTGGCGACGAACGAAATGTGGATCCCAGGGCCGAAGCCGTACGCGCCCGGCACGACCGCATCGCCCGCGCCTACGAGC
>NZ_QAIW01000356.1:1648-3002 GCF_003061285.1 Stenotrophomonas sp. HMWF003
GCGGCGGGGCCGCTCAGAAGCCGTCCAGCGTACGCAGCAATGAGCCGAAGGTGAGGTAGAACGAATCGTGCCCGCCCTGGGCACGGCCATAGCCCAGGAACACAGGGCCCAGGAAGGTGTCGGCGCCAACGAAGAGGCTGCCGGCGCTCTGCATGCCGTCGATGTCGACCTGGTTGCGGCTGCGCCAGAAGCCGCCCCATTCCAGGCTGCCGCCCACGTACAGCGGAATGGTCAGCAGCGAATCGGCATGCGCGACGCGGCGGTAGTACACCACCCGCGCCAGGGCGGTCTGTGGCGCGAAGATCGCTTCCTCCGGATAGCCGGAGAGATTGCCCAGGCCGCCCAGGAAGCCGTACGTGGCCAGGACATCGTCGCCCCCGTGCGCGGACGAGGCGCGCACACCGCCCAGCCAGCGGTTGCTGCCCTGCGACCACGCACCATCCCACTGCAGCCGGGTCACCGCGGCGGAATCGTCGGTACCCAGGCTGGCCAGGTAGTGCTGGCGGGTCAGCGACAGGCGCTGGCCACGGCTGGGGAAGGCCGAACTGTCGATCGAATCATGGCGCAGCTGCCAGCCGATGCTGCCCATGTCGGCCCGGTAGTTGCCCAGTTCGCTCGGGTTGCCCACGTCCAGCCGCAGCCGCTCCTGGCCACGTTCGAGGAACGCGGCCACCTCCCAGTCCGGGTGCGGCGAGTACGCCCAGCGCAGCCCGCCCAGCCACTGGCTGTAACGGAATTCGGCCAGCGCGCCGCCGCCCATCAAGGCCAGGTCCAAATCGGTGGCGCGGTACTTGGCATAGGTCGACAACGCATGCCGGCCACTGCGGCCGAACGGACGGTAGTACTCGGCGAACGCCTCCTCCACTTCGCCCAGCCCGATACGCAGCTTCAGCTCGGCGCCCTGGTCGCTCAGCCCGGTGCGGGTCAGCTCGCTGATCAGCTGGTAGTTGCTGCTGCCGTCGAAATCATCGGACAGGCGCAGCGCGAAGTGCAGGAAGTCCGGGCCCCAGCGCTTGTCCTGCGGCGCCAGCACCACGCCCTGGCGCCCGTCCCGCTCGTCCAGCCGCCACTGCACCTGCTCGTAGCGGCCCTCGCCGTAGGCCGTGGCCACCTGCTGCTCCACTTTCTCCGGTGCCAGCGGCTGGCCCACCTGCGGCTGCAGGCGCTGCTCGAGGTAGCGCGCGGTGCGCGTACCGTCGCGCTGTACCTCGACGAAGGACACCAGCGGTGCCTGGTAATCCGGCGGCCGGTGCTGGCGCTGGAACGCCGCATACTGGCCAGCATCCACCTGGAAGCGACGTACCTCTGCCACGCTGGCCTGCGCCGCCTGTTCGCCGATGGCCACCGCCTGCGG
>NZ_QAIW01000356.1:3022-3831 GCF_003061285.1 Stenotrophomonas sp. HMWF003
CAGATCCTGCGGCCCCAACGTGGCCAGCTGCGCCAGCACTTCGCGCTGCATCAGCACGCTGGCCATCTGGTGGCTGATCGCCAGCGGCGAATCCAGCTGGGCCTCGGTCATCAACGGTGTCCCCACGCGCGACACGATCAGGCGCTGGGCCCCCAGCCGGCGCGCCTCGTCGATAGGCACGTTGTCGACCACGCCGCCATCCACCAGCAGGCGCCCCTGGTAACGCACCGGCGCGAACACGCCCGGCACCGACATGCTGGCGCGGATGGCCAGCGCCAGGTCGCCCTGCGCGAACACCAACTTCTCGCCACTGACGATGTCGGTGGCGATCGCCCGGAACGGAATCGGCAGCTGGTCGAAATCATGCACCTGCCAGGTCGGCAACAGCAGGCGGCGCAGCAGCATCTCCAGCTTCTGGCCCTGGATCAGCCCTTGCGGAAACGCGATCCTGCCGTCGCTCAGGCCCACTTCCACGCCCCCCAGCAGGCGCAGGTCGTCCTCCTTGCGGCGCATGCTGCGCTCGTTGCGCGGCGGCTTGTCGTGGAGCACCTCGGCCCAGTCGATACGGTCGAGAACGGCTTCGATCTCGTCGGCGGTGTAGCCGGAGGCATACAGGCCGCCCACCACCGCGCCCATCGAGGTGCCGACGATGCAGTCGATCGGCACGTGCTCGCGTTCCAGCACCTTGAGTACGCCGATGTGGGCCGCGCCGCGCGCACCGCCACCGCCGAGAACCAGGCAGGTGCGCGGGCGCTCGGGGGCGGTGGAGGCGGCGTGCGTGGCGGCGGGTGCCTGCGCATGTGCCAGCG
>NZ_QAIW01000356.1:3841-10602 GCF_003061285.1 Stenotrophomonas sp. HMWF003
TCACCAACAGGCATAGGGCCAGCACGCCGCGCACACGCTCACCGCACCGTGCTGCTCGTCCGGTCTGCATCAGGCTTCTCCACGGGTGCGGCCATGCACCGCGTCACCAGCGCACTCTGCCTGCCGGTAGCGGCCGCGTCCAGATCTGCAGCGCGCGCCTGCGCGCTCAGCTCACTCGGCCCCCAACAGCCGCAGGTGGCCGTCGGCCGCCGGGTCCATGGCCAGGTAGACCACGTTGTCGCCCTTGCGATACCCCACCGAGCACACCGCCTGCCACCCTTGGCCGCAGTCGACCTCGGGGTACCTGGCGATGGGCGGCGCGCCGTCGTAATCGTGGGGTTCGGCGGTCCAGCCGTGCTGCAGCAGCGCGCTGCGTACCGGTGCGTAATCCATGCCGGTGCGGAGGCCGAGCGACGCCAACGGGGCAGGCGGCGGGGGCGCAGATTCGGCAGCGGGTTCGGTGGCGGGCGCGACGGCCAGCAGCAGGGATATCAGGAAAGCATTCATTGCGGCGCAGGATAACGCATGCGTTGGTGCGTGCCCGGCATGCGCTGCAAACACGATCGGCCGCCCTTTTGAAGGGCGGCCGATCGAGGTGGAGCAAGAACAGTCGACGGACAACAACAGCCGTCGAGCAACGGTCGACGTTACCGGGCGTTCTTCACGTAGGTGTCGAACCAGGTGAGCATTTCGTACACCAGCTGCTCGTTGGACTCCAACGCGGTGTACCAGTGCGGCTCGTTGGGCAGCATCACCAGACGCGTGGTGCCGCCGTTGCCGCGAATGGCCTGGTAGAGCTTGCGCGACTGGAACGGCTCGGTGCCCGGATTGGCGTCGTCCTCACCGTGGACCAGCAGCAACGGCAGCTTGATCTTGTCGGCATAGAAGAACGGCGACGCCTTCAGGTACACGTCCTGCGCCTGCCACACCGAGCGCCGCTCGTTCTGGAAACCGAACGGGGTGAAGGTCTTGTTGTACGACCCGCTGGTGGCCACGCCGGCCTTGAACAGGGTGGTGTGCGCGATCAGGTTGGCGGTCATCAGGCCGCCATGGCTGTGCCCGGTCACGCCGATCCGGTTGCGGTCCACCACGCCCAGGTCCACGGCCTTGTCCACCGCGGCCTTGGCATCGGCTTCCAGCTGTTCCAGGTAGGTGTCGTAGGCGTTTTTCGGGTCGCCCACGATCGGGAACGAGGCGTTGTCGATGATCGCGTAGCCGGCCAGCAGCATCAGCCGGTACGGCGCCAACCGGGTGAAGGTCTGCTGCGAACCGGACACCTGCCCGGCCTGCGCGGCGCTGGCGAAGTCGGCCGGGTACGCATACAGGATTGCCGGCACGCGCTGGCCTTCCTTGTAGCCCGGCGGCGTGTACAGGGTGAACGACAGATCCACGCCATCGGCACGCTTGTAGGTCACCAGCCGCTTCTGGATCTGGCGCACTTCCGGGGTCGGGTCGCTGAGTCGGGTCAGCGCGGTGGCCGTGGAGGCGTACTGCGCTTCGCCGTCCTTCGCCGCGGCGTTGCGCTCGCCCTGCTGGCGCACGAACGCGTTCGGCGGGTCCATCACCGACTGGTGCCAGGTGAGGTAGCGGCCGGGCGTGGCGGTCAGGCCTAGGATCTGCTCATACGCGTCGGCGCCGCTGCGGAACAGGCGCTCGGTCTTCAGCGAGCCCAGGTCCAGGCGGTCCAGGAACGGCCGGTCGCCCTGCGGCGAGGCGCCCTGCCCGCGCAGGAACACGAACGCGCCGTCCTGGCGTACCACCGACGCGCCGTTGGGCAGGCGCGTGAACACCAGGTTGCCCGGGTCGGCGTACTGCTCGTCGCTGGACAGATCCCACAGCAGGCGACCTTCCTTCTTCGGCTGGTCCACATCGACGATGCGGGTCTGCCGCCAATGGCGGTTCTCGTCGTTCTCGAACAGGAACGACACCGCCGGATCGGCGCTCCATGCGATGCCTTCGAAGCGCTGCGCGGTGCGGGCGATTTCCTGCGGTTTGCCGTTGAACGGTGCCTTCAGCGCGAGCACGCGGTCGCGGTGCGGCACTGTCACCTTCCAGTCGCCCTTGTCCAACGCCTCGGCGTAGACCAGCGTGGCCGGATCGGTGGCGCGCCAGTCAAAGTCACGCGGGCCTTCGGGTACGCCATGCACCGGCACACGGTCGGCCAGAGGCAGGCTGGCGATCGCGGCCGCGCGGCCCGTGGTCAGGTCGAGCACGGCCACGTCGTTGGCGAAGCGCTGGTAGGTCACGGCGTGGGAGAACGGCGCCTTGAGGGTCTCGGTCAGCACATGCACGCCATCGGGTGCCGCATTGACCTCGTTGTACAGCGCCGGGGTGCCGACATTGCGCACCTGGCCGGCGGCCACGTCGACGACCGCCAGCTGCGACAGCCCGTAGTAGGCAAACAGTTTTTCATCGTGCGCGCTGGTGAGCGTATCGCGCGCTTCATAGGTGCTGCTCTCGCCGCTGCTGCCGAGCGATTCCTGCACGTCGGGGCCGCCGGGTCCGTTGCCACTGGTCGGTGCCGGGCCCTGGTTGGCCGGTACCCGCTTGACCAGCAGCTGCTGCCCGCCGCCCAGCCACTGCAGGGTGTAGCCGAAGATCGGATTGAGCTGCACGTCCGGCACCTGCTTGACCTGGCCGGTCACCGCATCGCCCACCCACAGCTGCACCGAGGTATCCACCGCGTTCTGGAACGCAAACCGCTGGCCATCGGCAGACCACTGTGCCGCACCCGCGCAGCCCTGCGGCAACGCGACCTTGGTGTGCTTGGCGGTACCCACGTCGACCAGGGTGAAGTCGGCCACGCAGGCTGGGATGCCATAGCCGCCCTGGGTGTCATGGCGGCTGCGGTTCTTCGGCTCCAGGCGCACGCCGGCCAGCTTGAGGTACGGCTGGGCCACCCGCTCGATCGAGGGATAGGTCTGCGCGGTGGTCAGCAGCAGGCGCTGCCCGCTCGGGTCCAGGCTGGGCGCCGGCGGCGGCGGGGCCTTGAGCACCTTGAGCAGGTGCTCCGGCGGCTTGGCGTAGTCGGCGAAGGCCGGCGCGGTAGCGAACAGACTGAAGGTGGCAACAGCAACGGCCGCGGCCAGCGTGGTACGACGAATCGGCATGTGGGTCCCCTTGTGATGGTGGGTACCCGGCGGCAGGGACGTCGCCGGGCAAACGTCGAATCTAGCACCGGGCGTCCGGGTCGGAATGGGCCGAAAGCACTGGCACGCCGCCGCAGCTGCGGAGCGACGCGACCGGCGCAGCGGCGCTGTCATTCCAACGGGCGCGGGGTGCTGGTGAAGGTGTGCAGGCGATCGCCGTAGAACATGAAGAACAACTGCAGGGTCATCGGATGGGTGGCGGTGCCGCCCTTGGCCTGCGGATCGTCGGCCAGGCACTCGGTGATGTCCGACCCCGCGGGAACCGCGTCGCACTGCAGGGCCAGCTGATGCCGTGCGGCAAAATGCTCGACCGCTGCGCGGGAGCCGCCGTCGAGTGCAGCGGCCTGCGCCTGCTCGCGCCAGAACGTTTCCCGTGCCTGCAGGTTGCTGCCCGCGCGAAATTCATCCAGCAGGCCGCTGTACCACAGCGCCAGCGCGCCCAGGACGACCAGCACCAGAGTTGCCATTCCCTTGCCCACGTTTCCTTCCTTTGCCGCAGCCTGCACCCGGTTCCGTACCGGACTGCCGGCCACGGTAAGATGACGCTGCAGCCTCGTCAATGGACGCTCCGTGCGCACACTCCACGCCCTTCGTTACATCACGCCCCTTCGTGAGGGCGGCTCCCTGCCCGCCGTGGTCGAAACAGACGACGACGGCATGGTCGTGCTCAAGTTCCGGGGCGCCGGACAAGGCCCCAAGGCGCTGATCGCCGAGCTGATCGCCGGCGAGATGGCGCGCAGTGTCGGCCTGCCGATCCCGGAGATCATGTTCGTCGAACTCGACCGCGAGTTCGCCCGCACCGAGCCCGACCCGGAGATCCAGGACCTGATCCGCGCCAGCGAAGGCACCAACCTCGGGAGCGATTATCTGCCCGGCGCGATCAATTACGACCCGGCAGCCATGCCGGTGGATGCCGAGCTGGCCTCGCGGATCGTGTGGTTCGACGCGCTGACCAGCAACGTCGATCGCACTGCGCGCAACCCCAACCTGATGGTGTGGCACCGCAAGTTGTATCTGATCGATCACGGTGCGGCGATGTATTTCCACCACGATTGGGCCAACGCCGGCGAAGCCTGCGAAAAGCCGTTCGTGCTGATCCGCGACCATGTGCTGCTGCCGTTCGCAACGCAGATCGCCGACGTGGACGCGGCATTGGCCGCCGCGCTGCCTGATGCCGAAATCGAACGCATCGTCGGCGTGGTGCCGGACAGCTGGCTGGTCGACGAGCCCGCCTTCGACAGCCCGGCGCAGTACCGCCAGGCATATATCGACTATCTCAAGCGCCGCCTGCAGGTGCGTGCCGTCTTCGTCCAGGAGGCCGTCCGTGCCCACGCTGCACACGTATGACTACGCGGTGATCCGCGTAGTGCCGCGGGTGGAACGCGAAGAGTTCATCAACGTCGGGGTGATCGTGTCGTGCCCGGGTGCCAAACACCTGGAAGCGGCGATCGAGATAGACCCGGCGCGGATGCACGTATTCGCCCCGTCCCTGGACCTGGACGCCCTGCAGCCGTGGCTGGATGCCATCGTGGCCATCTGCCGTGGCGACGCGGGCGCCGGCCCGATCGCACAGCTCCCGGCCCGGGCGCGCTTCCACTTCCTCACCGCCAAGCGCAGCTCGGTGGTGCAGATGTCGAGCACGCACGTAGGCCGCACCGCCGACCCGGCCGGCGTGGTCGCGCACCTGCTGACGAAGATGGTACGGGTACCGTAGCGCCGGGTTCTACCCGGCTGGTTTTCGGACCATGCACATCTGCGGCCAGCCGCGTAGAGCCGGGTTCTACCCGGCTGGCTTTCGGTCCATGCGCATCTGCAGCCAGCCGCGTAGAGCCGGGTTCTACCCGGCTGCCTTTCGGTCCATGCACATCTGCAACCAGCCGGGCAGAGCCCGGCTCTACGGGGCTGGCTTTCGGTCCATGCACATCTGCAACCAGCCGGGCAGAGCCCGGCTCTACGGGGCTGGCTTTCGGTCCATGCACATCTGCGGCCAGCCGGGCAGAGCCCGGCTCTACGGGGGTGGCCATCTACACCAGGCGAAGGGATAGTCGTTCATGCCGGCGGCCAGTCCGGCACGCACGGGGTTGGTGAGGATGTAGGTTGCTTCGGCCATCAGTTGGCGCTCGTCACGCTGCAGCTGGTCGTAGTAGCCCGGTTGCCACAGCGTGCCCTGGGTCTTGTTCAACTTATTGAGCGCCTTTGCCGATCGTGACTTGAACGTGCGCATCACGATCGCCAGCGGCGTTTCGCGCAGGTAGAACATCCAATGGATGTGGTCCGGCATCACCACCCATGCCACGGATTCGGTGCGCCCTTGATCATCCGAGGCGCGCAGCCAGTGGATGACCTCCTGTGCATTCGCTGTATCGACGAACAGGCGGGCGCGTCCTGCCGTCACGGTGGTGACCACGTAGCAGTTGCCGGTGCTGAAATGCGTCCACGCTGTAGAGAGGGGCTGGCCATGTCTGCATCGTGCGCCCCGTTTCCAAGGCGATGAAGCAGAAGAGTCTGCGGTGCCCTGTCAGGGGTTTCCGCGGCGCGCTATCTCCGTAGAGCCGGGTTCTACCCGGCTGCCGTCGATTCCATACACGCCTGGCACAAGCCGGGTAGAACCCGGCTCTACGGGGCTTGTGAGAAGCCGGGTAGAACCCGGCTCTACGGGGCTTTTGAGAAGCCGGGCAGAGCCCGGCTCTACGTTACCTGTGGTGCACTCACTGCTTCGGCAGGGCGTAGGCAATCACGTAATCGCCCGCGGGGGTTTCCATGAAGTGGTGGCCACCGGCCATGATGACCACGTACTGGCGCCCACCGAAGGCGTAGATCATCGGGTTGGCCTGGCCGCCGGCAGGCAGCTTGGCGTGCCAGAGTTCCTTGCCGGTCTTCAGGTCGATGGCGCGCAGCAGGTCATCGGTGGCCGCGGCGATGAAGATCAGGCCGCTGGCGGTGACCACCGAGCCGCCGTTGTTGGGCGTCCCGATCTCGATCGGCAAACCGGAGCGGATGCCGAACGGGCCGTTGCCGCGGGCGCTGCCGAACGGGCGGTCCCACAGGGTCTTGCCGGTGCGCATGTCCACCGCGCGGATGCCACCGTACGGCGGCTGCTTGCACAGCAGCTTGGTGAACGGCAGGCGCCAACCGGCGTTGACGTCGATCGCGTAGGGCGTGCCGGTCTGCGGGTCCCCTGCTCCTTCGGCGCCGCCCTTGTCGGCCCGCACGTCTTCGCGCGGCACCCAGCCCAGCTTGTCGGCGGTGGCACGCGGCACCAGCAGGTTGTAGTTGGGCATGTCGTTGTAGTTGGCCACGATCACGCCACGACGCGGGTCCACCGACACGCTGCCCCAGTCCGAGCCGCCGTTGTAACCGGGGTACTCGATGGAATGCCGGTCCGCGGTGGGCGGCGTGTAGAAGCCCTCATAGCTGGCCTTGCGGAACTGGATGCGGCACACCAGCTGGTCGATCGGGGTGATGCCCCACATGTCGCGCTCGGTGAGGTCGGGCTTGCGCAGCGTGTGGTACAGCGAGAACAGCTGCGTGGGCGAACGCTGCCCGGGTTCGACGCCGCCGGTGGGCACCTTGCGCTCTTCGGCCGGGGTGAGCAGCTGGCCGGTGCGGCGG
>NZ_QAIW01000356.1:10612-11946 GCF_003061285.1 Stenotrophomonas sp. HMWF003
GCAGCGGTCGGGTAATCGACCAGCGTGGCCTGCGAGCCCATGTCGTAGTCCCACACATCCTTGCGCACCGCCTGGAAATGCCAGACCGGCTTGCCGGTGTTGACGTCGATGGCGACCAGCGAGGTGGCGTACTTGTTCTGGTTCTCCGTACGCGACCCGCTCCAGTAGTCGCCGGCCGAATTGCCCATCGGCAGGTACACCAGGCCCAGCTGGTCATCGCCGGTGGCGGTGGTCCACATGTTCGGGGTACCGCGCGTGTAGGTCTTGCCCTGCGCGGGCAGGCCGGTCAGCTCGGGCTGGTCCATGTCCCAGGCCCAGCGCAGCTTCCCGGTGATGGCGTCGTAGGCCTGGATCACGCCGGAGGGCGCGTCGCGGCGCTGGCCGTCCAGCACCTGGTGACCGGTGACGATCACGCCCTGCACGATCGCTGGCGGCGAGGTGATCGACACATACCCGGCCGGACTGTCGCCCATGCCCAGGGTGATGTCGACCTGGCCGTTGTTGCCGAAGCCCGCGCACGGCTTGCCGGTCGCCGCGTCCACGGCGATCAGGCGGCCATCGAGGGTGCCTTCGATGATGCGGGCCGAACAGGCACTGCGCGGCAGCTGGGTCAGCACCGGCACCTGCGACAGCCCCGAGGCGAGGTCGGCGGCGACGTCGGCATCGGCGGCCTGCTGCGCGGTCGCCGGTACTTCGTAGTACGACACGCCACGGCACGCGGCGGTGTAGGGAATCGACTTGTCCTTGATCTTCGGATCGAAGCGCCAGCGCTCGGTGCCGTCGGCAGCGTTGAGCGCCACCAGCTGGTTGCGCGCGGTGCACAGGTACAGCGTGTCGCCCACCTTCAGCGGCGTGGTTTCAGCACCCCAGCGCTTCTGCGGCAGGTCACCGGTACGGAACAGCCAAGCCTGTTCGAGCGTGGCCACGTTGTCCGGGGTGATCTGCTGCAGCGGCGAGAAACGCGTGGCCGCGTTGTTGCGACCGTACGCGGCCCAGTCGTCGTCGCCCGGCTTGTCGGCGGGCTGCAGCGGTGCGTCGGCGGTCGGCGCCAGGCCGGTGCTGGTCATCGCCTCGGGGAAGCTGCCGCTGGCAGCGGTGACCCCATGCGGCACGAACGCCAGCGCGAAGGCGGCCACGAACACCAGCGCCAGCACGCCGGCAATGCTGCGCGAGAGCCGCCGCGAGAACGGGCGGTCCAGCGTCGGCAGCAGCAGCGACAGCACCAGGCCGATGCCGACGATCAGGCCCAGCCGTGGCACCCAGCGCCAGTAGTCGCTGCCCGACTCCCACCCTGTCCACACCAACGTGCCCACGAACACCGCGCCGAACCACAG
>NZ_QAIW01000357.1:0-1236 GCF_003061285.1 Stenotrophomonas sp. HMWF003
CAAGTAATCCCCCCATTCCAGGAACGAGCGCATGACCACCCGACTGCTGCTGCCCACCCTGCTGCTGTGCCTGCCACTGGCAGCCTGCAACAACCACGACGCCGCCCGGACCGACCCCGGCACCGGCAAGGCCACGTCGCCGGCGGCTGAAGCCAGCACCGTTGGCAAGACCGTGCAGGACGCCACCGACAAGGCCCGCAAGGAACTGGCGGAGAGCAATATCAGCGTGTCCAACGGCCAGTCGATCAAGGCCGAAATCACCCCGCAGGGCGAACTGCTGATCAACGGCACCGCCGTGGCCACCGATGCCCACCAGCGCGAACTGCTGCTGGACTACCGCAAGCAGGTGGAAGCGGTGGCCGGCGCCGGCATGGAGATCGGCGTGGCCGGGGCCAACCTGGGTGTGAAGGCGGCCGGCGAGGCGCTGAAGGGCATCTTCTCCGGCGATACCCAGGGCATCGAGGGGCGGGTGAACGCCGAAGCCAGCAAGATCGAGGCCCAGGCCAAGCAGTTGTGCACCCTGCTGCCGGGCATGATGGCCAAGCAGCAGGCGCTGGCCGCGGCGGTACCTGAGTTCAAGCCCTACGCCACCATGGACCAGAGCGACATCGACGACTGCGGCAAGTAATCGCCGGGCCTGCGACGTTCGGTCGCAGCCGGGTCCGCATGCACGAGGGGAGGACTAGAATGGTCCTCCCCCTTTTCATGCCTGCGCCCACCATGAAGAAGCTGTGCCTGCTGCTGTTCGCCCTGTTCTGCCTGGCCGCCACCGGCTGCGACCAGGAATACCGCAACCATCGTGCCGAGCGCGGCAAGCCGAAGATCACCGTCAGCGACGGCATGCTCACCGTGCGCCGCGCGCCGGCGCCGAACATCATCGTGCTGCCCAACGGCCACATGAAGATCGACGAGATCGAAATTCCGCTCGACCCCAGCCAGCAGGCCCTGCTGCAGGGCATGTTCGGCCAGCTGCAGGTGCTGCGCCAGAACACCCTCACCGACGCCCCGCCGGACCCGGCCAAGCGCTCGGTCAAGATCCAGGTGCCGGCCGGCATGCAGCCGATCCCGCCGGACCTGGTGCAGCGCATCCCGGAGTTCAAGGACTACACCGAGACCTTCGACAACCTGCAGGCGGATCGGCACTGAGGATTGACGGCGGCGGTCGGTGGGTCGGTGGGGCGGGCGCTGGGCCCCCATACCCTTTCCGGCGAATGTCCTCCGGCGTCGGCCTTCAGC
>NZ_QAIW01000358.1:0-747 GCF_003061285.1 Stenotrophomonas sp. HMWF003
GATCATGGGCGGTCCGTAAGCATCTGGACCGCCATGATAGTGGCCGCCAGCGGCTTCGGCACCGGCCGGCACCGGCCCCCCTGCGGCGCCCGGTCGCAGGGGGCGGGTGCCGCAGCGCGCCGAGCGGTGCGATAATCCGCCCATGAGCGAATCCCCCTACAAGACTGGCACCACCCATTTCGGCTTCCGCGATGTCGCAGCCAAGGACAAGCAGAAGCTGGTGGGCGAAGTGTTCACCTCGGTCGCGCGCAGCTACGACCTGATGAACGACCTGATGAGCCTGGGCATCCACCGGGCCTGGAAGCGCTACTACGTGGCCACCGCGCAGGTGAAGCCGGGCGACCGCGTGCTCGACCTGGCCGGCGGCACCGGCGACATCGCCGCGCTGATCAAGGAGCGCGTGGGTGACGAAGGCGAGGTGGTGCTGGGCGACATCAATGCCGGCATGCTGTCGGTAGGCCGCGACCGGCTGATGAATCGCGGCCTGGTCAAGGGCCTGGAGTACGTGCAGTGCAACGCCGAGGCGCTGCCCTTCCCGGACGCCAGCTTCGACCTGGTGACCATCGCCTTCGGCCTGCGCAACGTGACCGACAAGGACGCCGGCCTGCGCGAGATGTACCGCGTGCTCAAGGTGGGCGGCCAGGCACGCGTGCTGGAGTTCTCCGAAGTCACCGCGGACTGGTTCAAGCCGATCTACGACTTCCACTCGTTCAAGATCCTGCCCAAGCTGGGGCAGCTGTTCGCGCG
>NZ_QAIW01000358.1:758-3899 GCF_003061285.1 Stenotrophomonas sp. HMWF003
TGGCCGAGAGCATCCGCAAGCACCCGCCGCAGGAACAGCTCAAGACCATGATGGGCGAGGCGGGCTTTGCGCGCTGCCATTACAAGAACCTGACCGGCGGCATCGTTTCGATTCACTCCGGCTACAAGGTTTGAGACACCGGTCCAGTTCCCGCTGAGGGAGCTGGTCCACACTGCGGGCAGGCTGTCAGAGAGGGCCTGCCATGCGTCTGTACCGCGGCCTGGCCCGCGTGTTTCCCCGGTCGTTCAGCGCCAAGCTGATGACCGTGGTGTTCATCGGCGTGCACGTGCCGCTGCTGGTGCTGCTGGGGTGGATGGCCATGAGCGGCCACTACCAGCGCGACACGATGTGGACCGTGGTGGGCGTGGTGCTGGGCGCCACCGTGGTGGGCACCGCGATGGCGATGATGGCGCTGTACCGGCTGATGGCGCCGCTGCGCCAGGCCGCCGATGCGCTGGAGGCCTACTATGACGAACAGCGCCTGCCGCACCTGCCCGACCTCGGCCATGACGAAATCGGCCGGCTGTTGCGCAGCATCAACCGCAACCTGCACGGCGTCGATGCCGGCCTGCGCGACCTGCGCCGCAGCGTGCTGCTCGATCCGCTCACCCAGGCACTCAACCGTCGCGGCTGCGAGCAGGCCCTGGCCGACTCGGCGCGGCTGGCACAGTCGCGGCGGCAGCCGTTGAGCCTGTTCGTGGTGGACCTGGACAACCTGAAGCCGATCAATGACGCGTACGGCCACCTGGCCGGCGACCAGGTGCTGGTCCGGCTGGTGGAGTCGGCGCGGCAGTGGCTGCAGCCCGGCGACTGGATCGGGCGTTGGGGCGGGGATGAGTTCGTGCTGGGCGTGCATGCCAGCCATGCGGTGGCCTGCGTCCGGTTGCGCCACTGGCTGGCGTCGCTGGCCGCCGAGGGCGGTGAGCAGACCCCGCTCAAGGCCAGTGCCGGCGGCGCGGCCTATCGACCGGGCGAAGACCTGCGCGAGGTCTACCGCCGCGCGGATTCGGCGATGTACCGTGCCAAATACGCCGGCGGCGCGCGGCTGCTGTGCGAGCCAGACTGAATGCGCAGCCCGGGGTGCCAGCGCTGTGGGGTGGGCGGACAGGGGGTAAACTGGTGGTTTCACCCTGATCGGTCCCGATGTCCATGCGATCTCCGTTCCTGCTCATTCCCCTTGCCGTGGCGCTGGCCGCCGGCTGTTCCAAAGAAGCTGCAGCCCCCGCTGCCGCGCCCACTGCCACCGCACCGGCGAGCACTGCCATGAAAGCCGACAGCCGCAGCCACGATGAAAGCTCCTACGCCGAGCCGGACAAGGTCGTGGTCAAGGACGTGGCGCTGGACCTGAAGCTGGATTTTGACGCCAGGCAGATCGGTGGCACCGCCACCTACACCCTGGAGTGGAAGGACAAGGCGGCCAAGCAGCTGGTGCTCGACACCCGCGAGCTGAGCGTGGAGAAGGTCGAGGCGATCGGCGCCGACGGCACGGCATCGCCGCTGCAGTTCGTGCTGGCTCCGGCCGACAAGGTGTTCGGCAGCAAGCTGAGCATCGACGCGCCTGCGCAGCCGGCCAAGGTGCAGATCACCTACCACACCGCCCCGACCGCGTCGGGCCTGCAGTGGCTGGAGCCGTCGATGACCGAGGGCAAGAAGCTGCCCTTCATGTTCAGCCAGTCCCAGGCCATCCACGCCCGTTCGTGGGTGCCGCTGCAGGACACGCCGAGCGTGCGCTTCACTTATACCGCGCATGTCACCTCGCGCCCGGACGTGATGGTGCTGATGAGCGCCGACAACGATCCCAAGGCCGCGCGTGACGGTGATTACACCTTCAAGATGCCGCAACCGATCCCGTCCTACCTGCTGGCCATCGCCGCCGGCGACCTGGTGTTCGAGCCGATCTCCGGCCGTTCCGGCGTGTGGGCCGAACCGACCATGGTCGGCAAGGCCGCCAAGGAATTCGAAGACACCGAGAAGATGATCGGTGCCGCCGAGAAACTGTACGGCCAGTACCGCTGGGGCCGCTACGACATGCTGGTGCTGCCGCCGTCGTTCCCGTTCGGTGGCATGGAAAACCCGCGCCTGACCTTCGCCACCCCGACCGTGATCGTGGGCGACAAGTCGCTGGTGTCGCTGGTGGCCCATGAACTGGCGCACAGCTGGTCGGGCAACCTGGTGACCAACGCCAGCTGGAAGGACATCTGGCTCAACGAAGGCTTCACCACCTACGTGCAGGGCCGCATCACCGAAGCGCTGTATGGCCAGGAGATGGCCGAGATGGAGCGCGAGATCGACCAGAACGACCTGCTGGCCGAGATCAAGGACAAGAGCCCGGCCGACCAGGCGCTGGCGCTGCCGCCGCTGACCGAGCGTGATCCGGACGATGCGTTGAGCCAGGTGGCCTACGTCAAGGGCGCCTGGTTCCTGCAGTTCCTGGAGCAGCGTTTCGGTCGCGACACCTTCGATCCGTTCCTGCGTGGCTGGTTCGATGACCATGCCTTCCAGAGCGCGAACACCGACCAGTTCGTCGCCTACATGAAGAAGAACCTGCTGACCAAGAAGCCCGGTGCGGTCACCGACGCCGAACTGAAGGCATGGCTGGACGAGCCGGGCATCCCGGCGTTCGCGACCAAGGCACGCTCGCGCAACTTCTCCATCGTCGACACCGCGCGCATTGCCTGGCAGGGCAGCAACACCCTGCCGAACGTGCAGATCACCGGCGAGTGGGGCACCCAGGAATGGGTGCACTTCATCGACGGCCTGGGCAAGACCCTGCCGCTGGAGAAGCTGGCCGCGCTGGACAAGGCGTACCACTTCACCGGCACCGCCAATGGCGAAATCGCGATGCGCTGGTACCCGCTGGCCATCCGCAGCGGGTACACCGAGGCCAATGAACCGGCCGCGGCCTTCATCGAGCGCGTGGGCCGTCGCAAGCTGATCCTGCCGATCTACGCCGAACTGGTGAAGACCCCCGAAGGCCTGGCGTTCGCCAAGGCGGCCTTCGAGAAGGCCAAGCCGGGCTACCACCCGATCACCACCGCGTCGGTGCAGGACATGCTGGACAAGGCAAGCAGGTAGTGCCGGCCGCTGGCCGGCAACTCAGCCCAGCCAGCACCGCGCGACGCAATGCCTGAAAAACGGCGG
>NZ_QAIW01000358.1:3943-6523 GCF_003061285.1 Stenotrophomonas sp. HMWF003
ACCGCCGTTGCAGCGCCCGCGTTCGCTACCGGCATGACCGCCAACGCAGAGGGCGTTTGCTCCGTCACAGGTCATGCCACCACGGCACGCGGACCCCATGAACGCGTTCGATGGAGATGCGGCCGCGCCTGCTCCCCCGTTACAGTAGGCCGGTGACGCCACTGGGCGCCTTTCCAATCACGGAGCACGCAATGAAACGACTGATCCTGGCCGCCGCCTGTGCCTTCGCGCTGGTGGCCTGCAGCAACCCCGAGGAAGAGCGCAAGGCGCAGGAAGCCGCCGCCGCCGCCGCGAAGGCGCAGCAGGAAACCAAGGCCGAAGGCGTGGCGAAGGAGTACGAGATGGCCGTGGCGTCGCAGGACTGGGAGCGCGCGCGCATCCATGGCGGCGCGCTGCTGGACCAGTACAAGGACACCGACGTGGCCGCGCGCATCGAGCCCGGCTTTGCCGAGGTAAAGGCCAAGGGCGATGCGGCGCGCGACCTGCGCCGCATGCAGGGCTTGTGGCAGTACAACCAGATCCCGGTGGGCGGCAAGGGCAGCCAGGTTTCGGCGCAGATCTTCAGCAAGGAGCGCGTGGACGTGGATGGCAGCGGCGCCAAGCCGGTGCAGCTGGTGTTCCGCGACCACCCCGAATGGAAGCGGCATGCCTACCTGGTGCTGCAGGCCGGCGACTTCCGCTGCCCGCAGTGCAAGGTGCAGGTCAGCGTGGACGGCGGCAAGCCGATCGCGATGGCCGCCTGGCGGCCCAAGACCGACGAGGCGATCGCGATGTTCATCACCGACCAGAAGGCGCTGTGGAAACTGGCGCGCAAGGCCAAGGTGATCAGCATCGAATTCCCGGTCAAGGCCGGCGGCACCCGCACCGCGGTGTTCGAAACCGGCGGGGTGGACGCCAACCGCATGCCGAAGTGGTGGGAATGACGGCGGCAGGCGCCCCGGCAGCGGCGTTGCCGCTGTCGGCGATCCGCCACTGGGTGTTCGACATGGACGGCACCCTGACCGTGGCGGTGCACGACTTCGAACGGATCAAGCGCGAACTGGCGATCCCGGTGCAGGACGACATCCTCACCCACCTGGCCGGGTTGCCCGCGGCGGAGGCCACGGCCAAGCACGCCTGGCTGCTGGCGCATGAGCGTGCGCTCGCCGCCGAGGCCGAGCCCGCGCCCGGCGCGGTGGCGCTGGTGCGCGCGCTGCAGGGGGCCGGCTGCCGGCTGGGCATCCTGACCCGCAACGTGCGCAGCCTGGCCCAGGTCACCCTGCAGGCCATCGGGCTGGGCGACGTGTTTGCCGAACAGGACATCATCGGCCGCGACGAGGCCGAGCCGAAACCCTCCCCGGCCGGGCTGCAGTACTTCCTGCGGCGCTGGCAGGTGGACCCGGCGCAGGTGGTGATGGTGGGCGACTACCGCTTCGACCTGGAATGCGGCCGCGCGGCCGGCACCCGCACGCTGCTGGTCAATGCACCGGACAACCCGTGGCCGGGCCTGGCCTGCTGGCAGCTGGACGACTGCCGCGCGGTGCTGGCGCATTGCCAAGCCTAGCGCCGGGCTGTCGGTCGGCGGAAACGGCCAGGCACCGCCGGACACCGGGGGGCACGTTTCCCGTCGACGCCGGCGGTATTCCCTGTATTGTTCGGAACCGGCCGTGTGTCCGAACGATGACGGGCGGGTCAGGCATGGGGCAGTGGGCGGTTGGGGAACCGCCACCGCGGGCGTCTGCGGGCTGATCCCGACTGCGGTGGGCGTTGAACGGTGGTGGCGGCGTGTCCGCTGCGCTGGCGGGTGTGTCGGGTAACACGTGGTCGGGTGTGGCCCGCTGCCAGGGAGAGGCGCTGGCTGTTCGTAGTTCCATTTCTGGATTCCTTTCATGCTCCGAGCTGTATGGGTGTCGCTGTACCGGCGTCTGTCTCCGATTGCCGCCTTCTTCCTGTTCGGCCTGGTAGCCCTGTCGTTGTCCCGGCTGGGGCTGGCGCTGTGGCATGCCTCCCGGGTCAGCGCGGCCGACGGCTGGGCCACGGTGTTCCTGCAGGGAATACGGGTGGATGTGTCCACGCTCTGCCTGCTCTATGGCATTCCCGCGGTGCTGGCGCTGCTGCTGCCGGTGGACGGGCGGCTGGGCCGCGCCTGGCGCCACCTGCTGCGCGGCTGGCTGATCGTGGCGAGCGTGCTGCTGGTGTTCATGGAGCTGGCCACGCCAAGCTTCATGACCGAATACGGGCTGCGCCCGAACCGCCTGTTCCTGGAATACCTGATCTATCCCGAGGAAGTCGGGATGACCCTGCTGCGCGGGCACCTGCTGGCCGTGGTGATCGAGGTGACGGCGGTGATCGTGCTGTTCTGGGCGTTGCTGCGCGGCTCACGCCGCTGGGTACTGCCCACGCCGACCGTCCCGGTCGAGGCCGGCTGGCTGTGGCGGCTGCCGCTGGCGCTGCTGGTGCTGCTGCTGGCCGCCATGGGCGTGCGCTCGAGCCTGGGGCATCGCCCCCTGAACCCGGCGCTGGTGGCGTTTTCCACCGACCCCACCATCAACGCGCTGCCGCTGAACTCGCTGTACACCGTCGGCTTTGCCGCGCGGCAGC
>NZ_QAIW01000358.1:6533-11186 GCF_003061285.1 Stenotrophomonas sp. HMWF003
AGCCTGGCCGTGCGGCCGCCGGTGCACACGGGCACGCCGCGCAACCTGGTGATCGTGCTGGAAGAAAGCCTGGGGGCGCAGTTCATCGGCAGCCTGGGCGGACGCCCACTGTCGCCCAACTACGACCGCTTGAGCACGCAGGGCTGGGCGTTCGAGCGGCTGTATGCGACCGGCACGCGCTCGGTGCGCGGGATCGAGGCGGTGCTGACCGGCTTCCCGCCCACCCCGGCCGAATCGGTGGTCAAGCTGCCCGCCTCCCGCGAGCGCTTCTTCACCCTGGCCGACGTGCTGGGCCGGCATGGCTACGACACCGGCTTCTACTACGGCGGCGAAAGCCATTTCGACAACATGCGCGAGTTCTTCCTCGCCAACGGCTTCACCCGCATCGTGGACCGCAAGGACTACCGCAAGCCGGCGTTCGTCGGCTCCTGGGGGGCGTCGGACGAGGACCTGTTCGGCCGGGCCGACCAGCAGTTCCGCGAGTTGAACGCCCAGGGCAAGCCGTTCTTCGGGCTGGTCTTCACCTCCAGCAACCACGATCCGTTCGAGTTCCCCGACGGCCGCATCGACCTGTACGAGCAGCCCAAGCAGACCCGCGACAATGCCGCCAAGTACGCCGATTACGCGCTGGGCGAATTCTTCCGCAAGGCGATGGCGTCACCGTACTGGGAGAACACCGTGTTCCTGGTCGTGGCAGACCATGATTCGCGGGTGTTCGGCAAGGACATGGTGCCCATCGGCAACTTCCATATTCCCGGGTTGATCCTGGGCGGCGGCATCGCGCCCCGCCGGGACGCCCGCATCGTCAGCCAGATCGATCTGCCGCCCACGTTGTTGTCGCTGCTGGGCATTGCCGATCCCACGCCGCTGGTGGGGCAGGACCTGACCGACGCGCGGCGGCTGCAGCCCGGGCGCGCGCTGATGCAGTACGACCGCAACCTGGCGTGGATGGAAGGCAACGACGTGGCCATCCTGCAGCCGGACAAACCGGCACAGGGCTACCGCTACGACCCGGCCAGCGACCAGTTGCAGCCGCAGCCGCTGAACCCGGCCCTGGCACGGCGCGCCCACGCCTATGCCATGTGGGGCACGCTGGCCTACGAAAAAGAGCTGTACCGGTTGCCGGCGCAGGCGAAGCCTGCGTCCAAGCCCAAACCCAGGCCTTGAGTCCGAGCCCTGCGTCCCGAGGCGGGCAGCGGGGCGGGGAGCCTTATACAGCGGTAGGTCACCACCGTGGGTGGTGACGCGGGTCTTCGGCGGTGCCTGATCGCAACGCGATCAGGCGATCAAACGTTCAGCGCGTAACCGAACTGCTGCTTGAACTGCTCGTTGAACTCGTCGAAGGTGAACCGTTGGTTCTGCGTGCCCGGGTGTTCCACCTTCAGCGCGCCCATCAGGTTGCCCATGCGGCCGATGGTGAGCCAGTCGAAGCCCTTCTCGATGCCGTAGATCAGGCCGGCGCGGAACGCGTCGCCGCAGCCGGTCGGGTCCACCACGCGACGCTCGTGCGCCGGCGGGATGTCATAGGTCTTTTCCGGGGTGTGGATCACCGCGCCCTTCGGGCCACGGGTGGTGATGTAGGCCTTGACCCGGCTCACGATGGCCTTTTCGTCCCAGCCGGTGCGCTCCTGCAGCAGGTTGGACTCGTAGTCGTTGACCACCACGTAGTCGGCCTGCTCGATGAAGGTGCGCAGTTCCGGGCCGTTGAACAGCGGCATGGCCTGGCCCGGGTCGAAGATGAACGGCACGCCGCCCTCGAAGAACTCCTGCGAGTTCTGGATCATGCCCTCGCGCCCGTCCGGGCCGACCAGGCCCAGGGTCACGCCCGGCACGTCCTTCACGTGGTTCTCGTAGGACCGCATCATCGCGCCCGGGTGGAAGGCGGTGATCTGGTTGTTGTCGTGGTCGGTGGTGATGAACGCCTGGGGCGTGAACAGCTCGTCGATCACCTTGACCCGGGCCAGGTCGATGCCCAGGCCCTGGAAGTACTCGCGGTAGGGGCCGAAGTCCGAGCCCACGGTGCCCATCGGGATCGGGTCGCCGCCCAGCAGGTGCAGGTTGTAGGCGATGTTGCCTGCGCAACCGCCGAATTCACGTCGCATGCGCGGCACCAGGAACGACACGTTCAGGATGTGCACCTTGTCCGGCAGGATGTGATTCTTGAACTGGTCCGGGAACACCATGATGGTGTCGAAGGCAAGAGAACCACAGATCAAAGCGGACATCGATTAAGGCCTATGCGGGAAGGAGTTTGAGGCCCGCCAGGCGGGCAACGAAACGGCGCCTCGAGGCGCCCTGCGGCGCAAAGGTTAACGGGTGAGGCGGCTTTGGGCCAGAACCGGTGCTGTCCGACCCTGGCCAAATTCGGCTGAATGGCCGTGAAGGCTGGCTTTGCACCAGATTTGTCCTTGCTCGCGCACAGGGGGATTGCTAGGCTTGTCGACCTCGAATTCTGCCCATTTTTTCGCCATCCCGCGTTGGGCGCGACACCCCTCAGGATCAACTCCCAGATGTTCAAGAAACTGCGCGGCATGTTCTCCAATGACCTGTCCATCGACCTGGGCACGGCCAACACCCTCATCTATGTGCGTGGGCAGGGAATCGTGCTGAACGAGCCGTCCGTGGTCGCCGTGCGCCAGGACCGCGCCATCGGTGGTACCCGTTCCGTGGCTGCCGTAGGCGCCGAAGCCAAGCAGATGCTGGGCCGTACCCCGGGCCATATCACCACCATCCGCCCGATGAAGGACGGCGTCATCGCCGATTTCACCTACACCGAGGCGATGCTCAAGCACTTCATCAAGAAGGTGCACAAGTCGCGCTTCCTGCGCCCGAGCCCGCGCGTGCTGGTCTGCGTGCCGGCCGGCTCGACCCAGGTCGAGCGCCGCGCCATCAAGGAATCGGCCGAGGAGGCCGGTGCGCGTGACGTGTTCCTGATCGAAGAACCGATGGCCGCGGCGATCGGCGCCGGCATGCCGGTGACCGAAGCCCGTGGCTCGATGGTCATCGACATCGGCGGCGGCACCACCGAAGTGGCCGTGATCTCGCTGAACGGCATCGTCTATTCGGCCTCGGTGCGCATCGGCGGCGACCGCTTCGACGAGTCGATCACCAACTACGTGCGCCGCAACCACGGCATGCTGATCGGTGAAGCCACCGCCGAGCGCATCAAGGTGGAGCTGGGCTGCGCCTACCCGCAGGCGGAAGTGATCGAGATGGAAATCTCCGGCCGCAACCTCGCCGAGGGCGTGCCGAAGATGATCAAGATCAACTCCAACGAAGTGCTGGAAGCCCTGCACGAGCCGCTGTCGGGCATCGTCAGCGCGGTCAAGCTGGCACTGGAACAGACCCCGCCGGAACTGTGTGCCGACGTCGCCGAGCGCGGCATCGTGCTCACCGGCGGTGGCGCGCTGCTGCGCGACCTGGACCGCCTGATCTCCGAAGAAACCGGCCTGCACGTGCAGGTGGCCGATGACCCGCTGACCTGCGTGGCCCGCGGCGGTGGGCGTGCGCTGGAGCTGGTGGACATGCACGGCAACGAGTTCTTTGCGCCGGAGTAAGCCGTACCGGCTGTGCTCCCTGCACGCGCCCCTGCGGCGTGATGCCCGCTGCGTGCCTGCCACGCCGGGTATCGCAACGCCGGGGCGTTGTCGCATCCTTCTTTCGTTTTCCTCCAGTCGAAGCCAGTCGTGCCGCCCTACGCCGGTCCCCCCGTAGCCTCCCGCCAGGGCGACGCCGCCAGTCCACTGCGGCTGCTCGCTTACCTGGCCCTGGCCATCACCCTGATCGTGCTCGATGACCAGGCCGGCTGGCTGGCGCGCCTGCGCGCGCAGACCAACGTGCTGGTGCAGCCGGTGTGGGCGCTGGCCGGGCTGCCCGGCAAGCTGGGCACCCAGGTCAAGGACAATGCCGCCAGCCATGGCCAGCTGGTGGAGGAGAACCGCGCGCTGCGCAACAAGCTGCTGATCGCCAACGCCCGCCTGACCCGCCTGCAGACCGCCGCGCTGGACAACGCGCAGCTGCGCGAGCTGCTCAACGTGGCCGAGCGCAGCGGGTTGGACGTGCAGCTGGCCCCGATCCTGGACATCGACCTGGACCCGGTCCGGCAGCGCCTGGTGCTGGCCGCCGGCAGCCGCGACGGCGTGCACCTGGGCCAGGCCGTGATCGATGCCGGTGGCCTGATGGGCCAGGTGATCGCCACCACCGGCAGCAATGCCACGGTGCTGCTGCTCACCGACCCGGACCACGCGGTACCGGTGACCGTGGCCCGCAACGGCGTGCGCCTGATCGTGTACGGCCGGGGCGACACCCTGGAGCTGCGCGACATTCCGCTCAGCGCGGGCGTGGAAGTGGGCGACGAGATCGTCACCTCCGGCCTGGGCGGGCGTTTCCCGGCCGGGTTCCCGGTGGGGAAGATCACCGCGCTGCGCCCCGATGACACCCACGCCTTCCTGGTCGGCGAACTGAAGCCCGCCGCCCAGCTCGACCGCGGCCGTGACGTCCTGCTGCTGCGCCCCGGTGCGGCGATTCGTGTGCCTGCGGCGCACGAATTGCCTCAGCCAGATCCGTCTGCGACGAATCAGGCTGCCGGGGGGGCATCCCCCCTTATCCCCGCGCCGTCGGCGCGCCCCCTTGAACAACAAGGGGGCTCTGCCC
>NZ_QAIW01000359.1:0-1223 GCF_003061285.1 Stenotrophomonas sp. HMWF003
TGCTGAGCCTGCCGATGGCCACGGGCGGGGCATGCCCCACCTGCGCGCCGGCACCTTCCGGCGCGGCCATGGACAGCGCGGGGGTGTGCCACGGCGAGCGCGTGCTGCTGGTGGAAGACGAACCGCTGGTGGCCGATGTGCACGCCGGCCTGCTGGCGGCCGGCGGCGCACAGGTGGTCACCGCGCCGCACACACTGGCCGCGTTGGGCGAGCTGGCGGTGGCACGGTTCGACGTGGTGCTGCTGGACCTGGACCTGCCCGGCGTGGACGGGTGGCAGCTGCTGGACATGCTGGGCGCACAGGGCTGCCCGGTGCCGGTGGTGGTCCTCACGGCGCGCCGCGACCCCGACCTTGCAGAACGGTCGGCGGCGGCGGGTGCGGCAGGCTGGCTGCACAAGCCGGCCGGCGGCGAGCAGCTGCTGGCGGCGGTGCGCGCCGCGCGGCGGCCTGGGCGGATCGTCGCCGCGTAGCGAACCGTTTACCATGCGGACAGGCCCGGGATCGGCGCGCCGGCAGCACCGCGCGCCCATAGCCCCTGGGATGCATCCATGGACGATGGGGGAGATCCACCAGTGGTGTCATTGCGTTGGCTGCTCCTGATCGGGATCGCATGGCTGTGGCCGACCGTCGGCCAGGCCCAGCCCGTGCCACCAACGCCACGCCAGCTGACGGTGTTCGACGGGTTGCCGTCCAACACGGTCAACCGCATGGCCGAAGATGGCTATGGCTACCTGTGGATCGCCACCAACGACGGGCTGGCCCGCTACGACGGACGCAACTACCGCGTCTGGCGCGCCGAGGACGGCCTGCGCGACAACCACGTCTGGAGCGTGCACGTGGATGCGCGCAACCAGCTGTGGATCGGCACCGAGAATGCCGGCCTGGCGATGATGTCGGCCGATCGCCGTGAGTTGCGCTTCTTCGACCGTGCCAGCCATCCTCAGATCGGCAGCAACACGATCTGGTCGATCACCTCCACCGCCGATGGCACCGTCTGGTTCGGCACTTACGAAGGAGGCCTGCACCGGCTGGACCGTGACGGCAAGGTGACCCGCTTCATGCCCGAGCGCGGCAACCCGCGCAGCCTTCCGGCCGCGTCGGTGACCCACCTGGCCACCACCCGTGACGGCAGCCTGTGGGTCGGCACGCAGGCGGGTCTGGCACGCTGGACCGGCACGGATTTCGAACGGGTGCCCAGCCGCGACGTGCCGGCGCAGGTGATC
>NZ_QAIW01000359.1:1253-5157 GCF_003061285.1 Stenotrophomonas sp. HMWF003
TGGATCGGCACCAATACCGGCGTACTGGTCCGTCGACCGGATGGGCGCTTCGAACCGGCACCGTGGAAGGTGTCCGCCGGCGATCAGGTGCTGGGCATGATGCTGCGCGACGAGCAGGGCGGCTATTGGCTGGATACCCGTTCCGGGCTGGGGCGCGCTTACGACAACCAGTTCCAGCAGGTGCCGTTGTACAGCGCAGTGGCACGTGGCCAGGTACGCCCGAACTGGACCGGCGCCTATGAAGACCGCGAAGGCGGGATCTGGCTGGCCAGCGTAAATGGCGGGTTGTGGCACCTGTTGCCGCGGTGGTGGCAGTTCTCGGTGCTGTCGCGCCTGGAGGATGATCCGGCGTCACTGCGCAATGGCTACGTGCTGGGCATGTCCGCCGCCGCCGATGGCGAAGTGTGGGCGGTGGGAACGCACGGGGCGCTGGACAAGTTCGACCCGGTCAGCGGCCGGGTGACCCAGCACCGGACCGGCGTGGATGGCACGCAGTGGCTGCAATCGGTGCAGGAGGACCCCCGCGGTCAGGTCTGGATCGGTTCGATGTCGGCCTTGCTGCGCTATGACCCGCGAGATGGATCGATCCGACGCTGGGGCCACGATGCCGCGGTTGACGCGGCGATGGAGGGCCAGCTGGAATCGTTGGCGGTCTGCGATGGCCAACGTCTGTGGAGTGCCGCGTCCACCGGGTTGCAGCAGCGCGACCTGGACGGCCGCGTGCTGCACCGGGTGCCGGCCGGGCATGCCGGGCTCGCGGCGGGCCAGTTGACCCTGGACCTGCTGTGCGGACCGGACGACACGCTGTGGGTGGCGACCAACCAGGGGCTGCTGCAGTGGGTGCCGGGCCGCTCGCGGTTCGAGCCGGTGGCCGGTGGGCCTTCGGCGGCGATCCACGCACTGGCGCGCGGTGACGACGACAGCCTGTGGCTGTCCGAGGAAGGGCGGCTCAGCCAGTACCGGTGGCAAGGCGGGCGGCTGTTGTTGCAGGCCGTCATCGGCGGCGGTGCGGGCTATCCGGAAGTGTCGGCGACCGGGTTGGTGGTCGATGCGCAGGGCGTGGTCTGGGCGGCCAGCGCACGCGGCCTGATCCGGGCCGACCCGCAGATGGGCAATGTGCGCCTGTATGGCGTGCACGATGGACTGCCCAGCCAGGAGTTCCGCCGCAGCACGCTGAGCCGCACCGCCAGCGGCCGCATCGTTGGCGGCACGCCGGCGGGCGTGGTGGTGTTCGACCCGCGCCAGGTGCGGCCCTCCAACCGGCGCGCGCCGCTGGTGATCGAGCGGGTCGAGGTGCGCCGCGGTGACCGTGTCGCCGACCTGACCCACCTGACCCCGCTGGAGGTGGCCGACGCCGATCGTGACCTGCGCATCGTGGCGCGTCTGCTGTCGTTCGCCGATTCGTCGTCCAACAGCTACCGCTACCGGCTGGCCGGCTACGACCCGGACTGGGTGGAAGTGGGGCCGGCGGGCGAACGCGTGTTCTCGCGGTTGCCGCCGGGCCGGTACCGGCTGGAAGTGCAGGCGCGTTCGGCCGACCAGGTATGGTCGCGGGTGCAGTCGCTGGAATTCCGGGTGATGCCGCCGTGGTGGCGGAGCATGTCCGGGCTGCTGGTGCTGACCTCGATGACGCTGCTGTTGATGAGCCTGATTGCCTGGCTGTACCGGCGCCGGCTGCAGCGTCGGCATGCCTACCAGCTGGCCCTGCAGAAACAGGAGCTGGCCGAGCAGGCATCGGCAGCCAAGACCCGCTTCCTGGCCAACCTGGGCCACGAAGTACGCACGCCGATGACCGGCGTGCTGGGCATGAGCGAATTGCTGCTGGGCTCATCGCTGGACCCGCAGCAGCGCAGCTGGACCGCGTCCATCCGGCATGCCGGCGAGCACCTGCTGCATCTTGTGAACGACGCACTGGATCTGGCGCGCATCGAGTCCGGACGGTTGCAGCTGCAGTCGCAGCCGTTCGACGTGCACAACGTGGTCAGCGATGTGTGCACGCTGATGGCCGCGCTTGCCGAGCAGAAGCACGTGCGGTTCGTGGTGGACAACCAGCTGCCGGCCGGTCTGGCCAGCGTGGGCGATGCGGTGCGCGTGCGGCAGATCCTGCTCAACCTGCTGGGCAACGCGGTGAAGTTCACCACGCACGGCGAAGTGCGCCTGAAGGCGACCACGCTGTCGTCCGAACGCGGCCTGCATTTCGAGGTGTCCGACACCGGCCCGGGCATCAGCAGCGACCAGCAGCAGCGCCTGTTCCGTCGCTTCGAACAGGCCGATGGGGCGCGCACGGCGGCGCAATATGGCGGCAGTGGGCTGGGTCTGGCGATCTGCCGGGAACTGGCGTTGGCCATGCAGGGCCAGATCGGGGTGGAGAGCCAGCTGGGCGTGGGCACGCGCTTCAGCGTGAGCCTGCCGTTGCCGCTGCACATCGCCGCGCTGCCGTCTGGCGGCGAACCGGGCAGCGAGAGCCTGCGCCTGCCGCCGCTGCGCATCCTGCTGGTGGAAGACGACGCCACGGTGGCCAGCGTGATCACCGGCCTGCTGAGCGCGCGCGGGCACGACATGGTGCATGCCGAACATGCGCTGGCGGCGCTGCGCGAGGTGAGCGGGACCCCGTTCGACGTGGCGCTGCTGGACCTGGACCTGCCGGGCCTGGGCGGCATCGAGTTGGCCGGGCACCTGCGCAACCAGGGCTATGAGATGCCGATGATCGCGGTGACGGCGCGTACCGATCCGGGTATTGAACAGCAGGTGCAGGAGGCCGGTTTCAGCGGGTTCCTGCGCAAGCCGGTAACCGGTGACCTGCTGGTGGAGGCGATCGCGCGGGCGCTGCGGCACCCCCGCGGGTAGAGCGCACCGCGGGTGCGCTGGGTGGTGATCGCACGAACCCGGTAGAGCGCACCGTTGGTGCGTTGTTTGGTCATCGGACCAACGGTCCGATGCTACCCCCCCGAGGTCGCCTATTCGGCGACCTCCTCCACATCACGTGGGGACGGGCGGGTGTCGGGCAGCTGCCAGAAGATGAGCGTGGAGGTCAGGGTGATGGCACCGACGCAGACGAAGGTGGCGTGCAGGGCGGCGGTGGCGCCGTGCAGCTGGTCGAGGTGTGCGAAGGCGGCCAGCAGGCTGCCGGCGGCGGCGGCGCCGAAGCCGGTGGCGAGCATCATCACCATCGACAGCAGGCTGTTGCCGGCGCTGGCGAAGTCGCGATCCAGGTCGCGCAGGGTGACGGTGTTCATGACGGTGAACTGCAGCGAGTTGACCGCGCCGAACAGGGCCAGCTGGACGACGCGTACCCACAGCGGCTGGCCGGGGGTCATGAAGATGAAACTGGCCATGGCCAGGCCGACCAGCACGGTGTTGACCATCAGCACGCGGCGGTAGCCGAAGCGTTCGACCAGTTTGACGGCGTAGCGTTTGGAGACCATGCCGGCGGCGGCGACCGGGATCATGAGCAGGCCGGCATTCATCGGGCTCATGCCCATGCCAACCTGCAGCAGCAGTGGGATCAGCAGCGGCATGGCACTGCTGCCGATGCGCGAGAACAGGTTGCCGAGGATGCCGATGCGGTAGCTGGGGACATGGAACAGGGCCAGCGAGAACAGCGGGGCGGTGGAGTTGGCGGCATGCAGCCAGTAGCCGACCAGGGCGGCCAGGCCGGCTACGGTCATGAGCATGACCAGGGCATGCGGGGTGGCCATGCCGGAGATGCCGTCGAGGGCGAGCGACAGGACGACCATGCCGAAGGCGAGCATGAGGTAGCCGGCAATGTCGAAGCGGGTGCGGTGTTCGGCGTAGTGGTCGGGCATGACCTTCATGGCCGCGATGTAGCCGATGACGCCGATGGGGAGGTTGATCAGGAAGACCCAGTGCCAGGAGGCGACTTCGACGAGCCAGCCACCGAGGG
>NZ_QAIW01000036.1:0-6530 GCF_003061285.1 Stenotrophomonas sp. HMWF003
CGGCTGGGCCGGGCCGCTGGCGGGGTTTGCGCGCGTGTCCCGGGTGCGGCTGCCCGCCTGCCTCCCGCGACACGACCAAGGCGCTGTTGTTGCCGTGAGAGCATCGGAATCCCGGCCGGAGACCACCGTCGCCCGCTCCTAAACATACGTCACAGCACGGTTTTACCGTTCGCCGCCGCACCCGGCAGGGGGTGCACGGGTGGGGAGGGCCTGAGCTAGACTGTCCGCCTTTGCGGCCTTCGGGCCGCCCTGAACGGAAGTAGCATCCCGCATGAGTTGGCTCAGCAAGTTGATGCCGTCTGGCATCCGCACCGACAACGTCCCCAGCAAGAAGCGCAGCGTCCCCGAGGGCCTGTGGGAGAAGTGCAGCAACTGCGGCAGCGCGCTGTACGGACCTGAGCTGGAAGAGAACCTGGAAGTCTGCCCCAAGTGCGGCCACCACATGGCGATCCGCGCGCGCGCGCGCCTGGCCGCCCTGTTCGACGCCGACAGCACCACCGAAATCGGTGCGCGTCTGGGACCGACCGACCTGCTCAAGTTCAAGGACCAGAAAAAGTACATCGAGCGCATCAAGGCCTCGCAGAAGAATACCGGCGAATACGACGCCCTGATCGCCATGCAGGGCCTGATGAAGGGCCGCCCGCTGGTCGCCTCCGCGTTCGACTTCGCCTTCATGGGCGGCTCGATGGGCTCGGTCGTCGGCGAGCGCTTCTCGCTGGCCGCTGAAAAGGCCGTCGAAATCGGCGCCCCGTATGTCTGCTTCTCCGCCAGCGGCGGCGCGCGCATGCAGGAAGGCCTGTTCTCGCTCATGCAGATGGCCAAGACCTCGGCCGCGCTGGGCAAACTGCGTGAGGCCGGCCTGCCGTACATCTCGGTCCTGACCCACCCGACCACCGGCGGCGTCTCGGCCTCGTTTGCGATGCTGGGCGACATCAACATCGCCGAACCGCAGGCACTGATCGGCTTCGCCGGCCCGCGCGTGATCGAACAGACCGTGCGCGAAAAGCTGCCCGAAGGCTTCCAGCGCTCGGAGTTCCTGCTCGAGCACGGGGCCATCGACCAGATCTGCGACCGCCGCGAAATGCGTGAGCGCCTGTCCGACCTGCTGGCCATGCTCGGCCGTCAGCCGGCGCCGGTTGCCGACGAGGTCGCCTGATGGGTGCGCGCCGGTATTTCGGCACCGACGGCATCCGTGGCCGCGTGGGCCAAGGGGTGATCTCCGCCGATTTCGTGCTGCGCCTGGGCAATGCGCTCGGCCGCGTGCTGACCGAGCGTAATGGCCACCGCCCCGGGCACCGCCCGGTGGTGGTGATCGGCAAGGACACGCGCATTTCCGGTTACATGTTCGAAGCCGCGCTGGAAGCGGGCCTGGTCGCCGGCGGCGTGGACGTGCAGCTGCTCGGCCCGATGCCGACCCCGGCCGTGGCGTTCCTCACCCGCACCCTGGGCGCGGACGCCGGCATCGTCATCAGCGCCTCGCACAACCCGCATTACGACAACGGCATCAAGTTCTTCTCCGCCGATGGCGAAAAGCTCGACGACGCCACCGAACTGGCGCTGGAAGCGGCGCTGGACAGCGACTTCACCACCGCCGAATCCGACCGCCTTGGCAAGGCCATGCGCGCGCGCGATGCGGTGGGCCGCTACATCGAGTTCTGCAAGGCCAGCGTGCCGCGCAGCTTCGACCTGCGCGGGCTGAAGATTGTGCTCGACTGCGCGCATGGCGCCACCTACCACATCGCCCCGCTGCTGTTCCGCGAGCTGGGCGCGGAGGTGGTCACCATCGGTGCCGAGCCCAACGGGGTGAACATCAACGATGGCGTCGGCTCGATGCACATCGACAACCTGGCCAACAAGGTGCGCGAGGTCGGTGCCGATCTCGGCATCGCCTTCGACGGCGATGGCGACCGCGTGCTGATGGCCGACGACCAGGGCAACCCGGTCGACGGCGACGACCTGCTGTACGTGCTGGCCGCGTCCTGGCAGCGCAATGGTCGCCTGCGTGGCCCGGTGGTGGGCACGCTGATGACCAACTTCGGCCTGGAACAGGCGCTGGAGCGCCTCGGCCTGCCGTTCGTGCGCAGCAACGTGGGCGACCGCTACGTGCACCAGGCGCTGGTCGAAGGCGGCGGCGTGCTGGGCGGCGAAGCCTCCGGCCACCTGCTGTGCCTGGACCGTGCCACCACCGGCGATGCCATCGTCAGCGCGCTGCAGGTGCTGGAAGTGCTGCGCCGCGAAGGCCGCACGCTGCGCGCCTCGCTGCAGGACCTGAGCCGGGTGCCGCAGAAGACCGTGAACGTGCGGCTGGGCGACGTGTCGGCCAAGGCCATCGTGCAGGCGGAAACAGTGCAGGCCGCGCTGGTCGCCGCGCAGGCGGCGGTGAAGGGCCGCGGTCGCGCGTTCCTGCGTCCGTCCGGCACCGAGCCGGTGGTGCGTGTCACCGTCGAGGCCGATACCGCCGAGTTGATGCAGTCCACGCTGGACCACCTGTCCGGCGCGGTGAAGGCGGCGGCGGCCTGAGAACGGCCACCGTGCGGTAGAGCCGACCGGTGGTCGGCTTTTCCACCGTCGGTGGGCTGCGTTGATGTGCACCGTGCTGGAGCAGCCGACCAACGGTCGGCTCTACCGGATGGCGTTACAGCCCCGGCCGCCTTACGGCCCCGGCACCATCTTCTTCTGCTTCGCCTTGAAGCGGTTGAACACCGGGGCGATCAACGGGTTGTAACTCCACGCGATGCGCTTGCGCAGCCAGCTGGCCGGGCGGTTGCGGATCGCGAAGCGGTAAATGTGCTCCGGATTGCCGCCCACCACGTTGCGCCCGAACGGGTGCGTGGTGTGCAGGTACTTGAAGCCCTGGGCACGCGCGATCGGCAGGTAATCCGCGTCGAAATCGCCGTAGGGCCAGCACAGCGTGTCCGACACCTCGCCCAGCTGCTGCTGCAGCACCAGCCGCGCCATCGACAGGTCGCGGGTGATGCCCTCGCACTTCTGCTCGCGGGTGATGTCCTGCTTCAGCCAGCGCGTATGCGAGTGGGTGTGGCAATGCACTTCAAAGGTGCCGGCCGCGATCATCGCGCGCGCCTCGCTCCAGCGCATCATCACGTCATCGGTGCGGTCGTCCCGCAGGATCGCCGCTTCGCACCCGCGATGGTCCGGCGTGGGCGGCAGCGTCACGCCCGGCTGCCCGGCGTGCGGGCGGACCGGGCCTTCGCCCATCCAGCCGGTGACCACGAACACCACCGCGTGCATGCCGTACTTGAGCAGGATCGGGTGCGCGTACACCCAGTTGTCCAGGTAGCCGTCGTCGAAGGTGATCACGATCGACTTGCGCGGGACCGGCTTGCCGGCCAGGAAATCGGCGTACTGCGCGAGCGTCAGCGAGGTCCAGCCGTTGTTGGCCAACCACGCGATCTGGCTTTCGAAATTCTCCGGCGACACCGTGATCATTCCCGGCGACGGCGACACGTGGTGGTGCATCAATACCGGCACGGATCTAGCGTTGGCCATGGCCCAGTTCCTTCAACCACTGGTGGTAATAGTGTTCGGTCGCTTCGGTATGCCCCGAGGGGGTGAAGCGCTGCGCGCTGCGCATCCATTCCCAGCCGGCACGGCCCATGCGCCGGCGCTGCGCGGGATCTTCAACCAGGGTCTGCAACGCCTGGGTCAGGGCCGCCTGGTCGCCCAATGGGGCGAGAATAGCATTGCTGCCTTCCAGCACCATTTCCGGCACCCCGCCCACGCGCGTGGCCACTACCGGCACGCCCACGTGCGCCGCCTCCAGGAACACCGTGCCGGCCGCTTCCTTGTGCGTGGCCAGGGCGAAGATGTCGAAGCCGGCCATCAGGCGGCACGCGCCGGGCCGGTAGCCGAGCAGATGGACCTGCGCGGCCACGCCCAGTTCGCTGCGCAGCGCCTCCAGCCGGCCCATCACCGGCTGGCCGTCACCGACAATCACCAGCTGCAGGTTGGGGTGCTGGCGGCACAGCGGCGCAATGGCGCGCAGCAGGTCCACGTGGCCCTTGGGTTCGCGCAGCACCGCCACGCAGCCGACCACGATCTGGTCGTCGGCAAAGCCCAGCTCGCGGCGTACCTCGGCACGGGTGTCCTGAACGCATTGCCAGGGATCATCGCAGTCGATCTTCGACCACTCCGGCGGCACCGCGATCGGCGGCACGATGCCCACGTGGCGGTCGTCCACCCCGCGCGCCACCAGCAGCTGCTTGACGAAGCTGCTGACCGTCATCACCCGGTGCGGCAGGCCGGTATAGGTCAGCAACGAGTTGACCGGGCTCATCAGGTGGCGTGAGCGCACCACCAGCGGCGTGCGCCCCAGCCGCGCGCCGGCGGCGGCGATCAGGCTGTCGCGGCGGCTGGTGGTATTGACCACGTCGAAGCCATGGCGGCGCACCAGCCGCCGCACCGACCAGATCCCGCGCAGCAGGCGCAGCAGACCGCCCATTTTCAGGTCATGCACGGTGAAGCCGGCCTCGCGTGCGATGGCGCCCAGGCGCGCACCGGGCTGGCACAGCAGCGACACGTCATGGCCACGCTCGCGCATGGCCAGCATGTGGCGGTAGATGTAGATCTCCTGTCCGCCGAATCCCTTGGCGGCCTCCGTGTGCAGGATCTTCAGGGGCGGGGTATTGGAAGGGGTGTTCATCGATGAACGTTCCAGGCGGGGAGCGGCCGGGTCATTGCCGGCGGAAATGGGTGAGCGCGTCCCATGCCGCGCGTACCGCAGCGGCATCGGGTTGCTGGTCGGGCACCGGCAGGTACTGGCGGTCCAGGGTGGTGGCGTTGCCGAACTTGTCGAACACGTAGGTGCGGTCGCCCTGGCGGATGCCGCGCTGCGACCAGCTTTCCACCAGCAGTGCACGGTCGGCCGGCACCGGGTCGAACAGGTCGCGGCCGGTACTGAAGTCAGCCAGCGCGTTCTCGCAGCCCAGGCCGTGGCGCATCAGGGTGGGCACCCAGTCCTCGTGACTGGTGCTGCCGGTGTGCCGGGCGGGCGTGCGGCCGGGCCAATGCAGCACGAACGGCACGCGCATCTGGTAGTCGGAGAAGTTGCCGTTGTGGCCCCAGTAGTTGAGGCCAAGGTCGTTGAATTCCTCGGCGTGGTCACCGGTCACCAGCACGATGGTGTTGTCGGCCTGGCCGCTGTCGCGCAGGGTCTGCAGCAGCTCACCGAGCAAACCATCGGCGTAGTGCACGGCGGTGCGGTAGCGGTTGAGCTCCGGTACCGGCACGTGGTCTTCGTCCAGTGCAAGGAAGTCGATGTGGCTCGCCATCGGCGTGGCCAGCGGCGGGTAGTCCTTGGGCAGGTGGTAGGGCGCATGGGTGCTGTCCAGGAACGCGAACCCGAACCAGTGGCCGTTGCCCGGCCGGGTGATGTCGGCGCGCAGTGCGTCGATGATGTGTCGGTCACGCGCGGCCACCGGCAGTGCCGACGGCGCCGTGTGCAGCTGATCGCGCACCTGGGCAAACACGGTGCGGTCGAATTCCGGGCTGTGCAGCGGCGCGCTGCCGTACAGATGCAGGTCGTACCCCTGTTGCTGGAGCACGTCGAACAGCTGCGAGCCGCGCTGTTCGCTGAGCATGCTGTCCCAGTAGCCGCCGGGCAGGCCGTAAAGCAGGCCGAACAGGCCGTAGCGGGTGGCATTGCCGCTGCTGTAGTGGGCGGTGAACTGCTCCGACTGCGCGGCCAGTGCCCAGGTGTTGGGCATGGTGGTGGCATCGAGCGCGTCATGGCGCAGCGATTCCATCACCACCACCAGCACGTTGGGCTGCACGTTGCTCTGGCAGCGCAATGGGTGCAGCGGGTACTGCAGCTGGCTGTGGCGCGGGTCGGGCAGGCTGGCCTGGGGCAGGCTCTGCACGCCGAGCCGGTGCATGTGGCGCTTGGCGGTGATCGGCTGCGCCCAGGGCAGGTACGCCCATTGGCTGGTCACCGCGCGTTCGCCGCGCGCGTCGTAGTAGGCGGTAGCGACCTGGCCGCAGGTCATCAGGGCCAGGCCGGCGGCCCAGGCCAGCAGCAGCGGGCGGCGCCGTGCCGCGCCGGGTACAAGCCGCCAGCAGGCCCAGGCCAGCAGCACTTCGGCCACAACCACGGCGGCCAGCACGGCCGCCACCTGCAGCCAGGTCTGCCAGGACAGCGCGACCTGGTCCTGCAGTGCGCCGCCGAACACCATGTTGAGCACCATGGCATTGAGGTGGAAGCGATACAGGGCAAACACCTTGGCATCGACCAGCAGCAGGCACAGCCACAGGGTCTGCAGGACCACCGCGCTGACCAGCAGGGGCCGTGTGCCGCGCAGCCAGAGGCCCAGCAGCAGCGGCAGCAGCGATACCCCTGCGCCAAGCGCAAGGAAATGGCCGGGCAGGGCGATGCCCAGGTAGGCCAGCCCGAGCCCGCCACCGGGGTTGTCGCCCAGCGGGGTGTTGCCCAGTGCGATGAGGATCGCGGCGCCGGCGTTGAGGGCGGTGAACAGGCTCAGCCAGGCCAGGCGCTGCCAGCGCGTGGACGGGGAGGG
>NZ_QAIW01000360.1:0-830 GCF_003061285.1 Stenotrophomonas sp. HMWF003
GAGCTACCGCAACCGGGGCGGCCTGCTGGTCCAGTCGCGAGGTCAGGTAGCCCATGCCCACCAGCAGCCCCAGGGTCAGCGACCCCAGCGCGGCGATCGAGATCCGCCGGATCGCCTCGCGGCGGGCCGCATTCTTGACCTGGGCTTCCATGTCGCCGGGCAGGTACGGCTGCAGCAGCGGCCACAGCAGGTGCCCGTCAAGCACCTCCACGCCTTGCTTCTCGGCGGCCACGCGGCCATCGCGCTCGACCATGCCTTCGGTGATCAGAATGCCACCGCGGGCTCCGGCCAGCCGTGCGGCGGCGCCCAGTTCGTTCACCGCCGCGGTGCCAATGCGGTAGGCGCGGCCATGCTTGCACGACAGCAGCCAGCGGTGCTGGGCGTCGTGCATGAGGAAATCGCTGCGCGGCTCGCGGCTGTCGTCCACCTCGCCAGGCACGTCCTGCAGCCCACGCTGCTCGCGCATGGCGCGCCGGACGATCTCGGAAAAGTCACGCCAATGCATGCCAGCCAGGGCGTTGAGCCCAAGCCGGGTCTCCTTGCGGCGGCGCTTCACCAGCCAGAACCAGGCGGCGGCAAGCGTCCAGACAATGAGGGCCAACAGTAAAGCCAGAATCCAGGAGAACATGAGGCGCTAGAGATGAACACGGATGTGCGATTGACAGTTTATATGCGCTCGCAGGCGTCTGCGGGGGCACTTCAATCCGAACCGTCGGAAGTCTGCGCCCCAGCCGGTGACGGACGTCTCACTTTCGAGCAGCAGACACAGAAAACCCGCCAATCCGTAGCCGTGAGGGGAGGGAACAAACGGCGAAGAAGCGATTGGCGGG
>NZ_QAIW01000360.1:868-3608 GCF_003061285.1 Stenotrophomonas sp. HMWF003
CATCCGGCGCTGATGGCCCCCGAGCCGGGCTCAGGCGCCGCCCGGACCCTGATGCGTTCCGGGGGATGGGTCGGCGTTGGGTGAGGCATTGCGGGCCTCGGCGCGGTTGACCCGGGCATTGAGCGCATCTATACGGGCGTTCAGGGCGGCCACGTCCTCGGCGGTGGGGATATGCAGGCGCTTGAGCACGCCCTGCACCCGGTCATCGAAGGCCTTTTCCACCTTGTCCCAGGTGCCGGCGGCCTTTTCGCGGGCCTCGCCCAGCTGTTCTTCCACGTTGTCGCGCCAGCGCGGGGCGTCGCCGCTCTGCTCGCGGTTGCGGGCCTCGATGGTTTCGCCTTCCCGGACCAGCGTGTCGAACACGCGGCTGCCCTCGGCCTGGGCGCGGCCCAAGGCACCGAGGCCGGCCAGCCATACCTGCTGGGCCGAACCGGTCAGCCGGCGCGAAAAGCGCTCGGCCTGTTCGCCCAGCGAGGGCTTGTCGTCGGGGCTGCGGGTGTCGCGGTCGTCGAAGTCGTCGTGTGCGGTCATGGGGCGATCCTGTGGATGGACACCCCGATGCTAATCAGCGCCAGCTTTGCGCCATGTGATGGCCGGCGGCTGTGGACGCGCCGGGATTCAGCCCAGCTTTTCCTTCAGCACGCGCTGGATCTCGCTCTCGACCATGCCCTTCATCGCCGACAGCAGG
The DNA here is from genome assembly GCF_003061285.1 of Stenotrophomonas sp. HMWF003. Lineage (NCBI taxonomy): Bacteria > Pseudomonadati > Pseudomonadota > Gammaproteobacteria > Lysobacterales > Lysobacteraceae > Stenotrophomonas > Stenotrophomonas sp. HMWF003. The sequence continues at coordinate 1,557 of NZ_QAIW01000360.1, forward strand.
AAGCCCAGCTTGGCGGTCACGTGCACCTGGCCGGGCTGCAGTTCGATCGCACCGTCCACGCCGGAGCCGTTGAAGTTCAACACGTCGCCCACCCAGCTGCTCTGCAGGCCGAAGCGCTCGGACAGCTTGGCGGCCACATCTTCGATCGCCTTGCGGGCGCCATCGACGGGCAGGGAATGGGCGTGGCGGATATCAATGCTGGACATGGGAGCTCCTGGCGGGCGGCAGCGGGGAAGGGCGTGCATTGTGCGCATCCTTGCGTCCAACTCCAAGGACTGCATCACACTTCTTCTTCGATGACATGCAACCTGCTAGGCTTTCGCCGCGTGCAGAACCTGCTAGTTCACTTCACCCAACGCCAACACCCCGACCAGCCGCTGCGGCCCGGGGTGCAGCGCATCGTGCGCCACGCTTCGGGCACTGTCCGGCTCGGCGGTGACGCCACCGGCACCCTGCTGCTTGCACAGTTCTGCCTGGACGACCGCGGCCTGTGGCTGCAGGTCGCCACCGGCACGCGCGGCATCCACGTCAACGGCCGGCCCGTGCGGCGCATGGCCATGCTGCGCGCGGGCGACGCGGTGTACGTGGATGGGGTGGAGATGGTGATCCAGGGCGAGAGCGACGCGCTTGCCCAGGCGCCGCCGCGCAGTGACGCCGGCAGCGACGAACTGCGCCTGCTGCGCGGGTTGGGCGGCCAGCACCACGGGCGCAGCTTCACCCTGGACCGTCCGCGCCTGATCGGCCGCAGCGCCGAGGCCGACATCGCCATCGACGACCCTGCGTTTGCCGAGCAGCACGCACGGCTGGAGCTGCACGGCGACCGCGTACTGCTGCGCGACCTCGGCGCGGGCGAATCGACCCGGGTCAACGGCGTGGCGGTTCGCCATTGCTGGCTGCTGCCGGGCGACCAGCTGGTGTTCGACACCCAGCACCGGTTCGTGCTCGAAGTGCCGCACGACGCCCGCACCCGGATCGTCAGCGAAGACGAGGACGACCTGCTGGACCTGCCCACCCACGACGCAGCGCCGGTCAAGCCGGTGCGCGTGAGCCGTTGGCCGTGGCTGCTGGCCAGCGCGCTGCTGCTGGCTGCGGTCATCAGCGGCCTGCTGTGGTTTGGCGCGCGGTAAAGGTCATCGCGCATGACGTTGCTGGCCAGCGGTCGGCACTACCCGGGGCGCCGGGGCCGGGTGGGCGTTGATCTCGATAGATTCGTTTGCAACCAAATTCGCCTTGTCCTGCAAGGCCTAAAGCCTGGTGCGCTGCGGCATACTAGGGGTCTTGCCCCATAGGTGTGACATGACGCGCGCGTTCAACTTCAGTGCCGGCCCTGCAACCCTGCCGGAATCGGTCCTGCGCAAGGCGCAGGAAGAGATGTTGGAATGGAACGGCGCTGGCGCCTCCATTGTCGAAATGAGCCACCGCGGCCCGGAGTTCATGGCCGTCGCGGCCAAGGCCGACGCCGACCTGCGCCGCCTGATCGGCATCCCCGACGACTACGCCGTGCTGTTCCTGGCCGGTGGCGCCACCACCCAGCAGGCCCTGCTGGCGCTCAACTTCGCCCAGCCCGGCCAGACCGTGGACTACGTGCTCACCGGGCACTGGGGCAAGACCGCGATCAAGCAGGTCACGCCCTACGTCAACGTCAATGTGGCCGCCAGCAGCGAAGCCAACGGCTTCCACGACATCCCCGCGCGCGACACCTGGCAGCTCTCGGCCGATGCCGCCTACGTGCACATCACCGCCAACGAGACCATCCACGGTGTCGAGTTCCGTGACACCCCCGACGTTGGCCAGGTGCCGCTGTTCGCCGATTTCAGCTCCTCCATCGCCAGCGAGCCGCTCGATGTCAGCAAGTACGGGCTGATCTACGCCGGCGCACAGAAGAACCTGGGCCCGGTGGGCGTGTCGGTGGTGATCGTGCGCCGCGACCTGCTCGAACGCGCCGGCCAGCCGCGCGCGGACATCTTCAATTACCGCTCGCACGTGGCGCGCGATTCCATGCTCAACACCCCGCCCACCTGGAACTGGTACCTGGCCGGGCTGGTGTTCGAG
>NZ_QAIW01000361.1:0-383 GCF_003061285.1 Stenotrophomonas sp. HMWF003
CAGTAGCTGGTCGGGTGCGTTGAGCCGCGCGCCGAAGCGGGCGTGGTCGTCCTCGGCCACCCAGGGCAGCGCGGCCAACGCGGCGTCACGCCCGCGCAGTTTGGCCGCCAGCGCATGGGCGAAACCGATTCCGAGCCGGCAGATGCGGTCGCGGCGCGGTGCGTCGTCAGCCAGCAGGGCGCTGCACAGCCGGGCCAGGCTGCGCGATTCGTAGACCAGCTGGCCCCACAGCTTGCGGCCTTCCCACCAGCGCTCGAAGCAGGCGTTGTTGCGGAAGCTCAGGAAGATCGACAGCACCAGGCCGAGCAGGGTGAACGGCGCCACCGAGACGCGCTCGATGCCCGGCGGGTGCCAGACCTCGGCGAAGGCGGCCACGGCAATGG
>NZ_QAIW01000361.1:395-1405 GCF_003061285.1 Stenotrophomonas sp. HMWF003
GAATGGCGCCTGGACAGGCGTGGGCCAGTGGCGCAAACGCCCCGGCAGCCGCTGATTGTACGCCCCTGCATGCGGACGCCCGCCCGCTGCGACCGATGGTCGCAGCCCGGACCGCGGCCGCCGGGTGGGCTCAGATGATGCCGCCGCCCAATCCCAGCCGGACGATGCCCACCACCACCACGATGCCGTTCAGCACCAGCCCGGCCCAGGCCCGGCCCCGCTTGGTGGGATGGGTGAACAGGATGCCCAGCGCGGCAATGACCGCGCCGACCGCCGCGAACGGGATCAGGAACCAGTTGCCCCAGCCCAGCAGCGGGATCAGGGCCAGCACCATCCACAGCAGGGCCAGGATGCCCCACAACAGACTGATCAATCCCATGCCAGGCTCCTTGAAATGACGGTGGCGCCACCATAGCCCAGATCCGGGCCGACGGCGCCGAACCTGACGCGTTCATCGGCGCATCCGTGCCGGCCATCGCCGCGGTGTCATGGCGATCACCTGCCCGGTGCTAGCGTAGGTCCCAGGACGTTGGCACCGATTCAGTAGCCAGCGTCGATGATCGCGCCACGGGCCACAGGTCCCTACCGAACAGGGGTGATGCATGAACATTCGAACGATTGCCGTACTCGGCGTGCTGCTGGCCGTGGCCGGCTGCGCCAGTACCTCCAAGGTGATGCTGGGCCAGGCGCGTGCGCCGGTGGACCCGGCCAGCGTGCAGATCTATTCAACCCCGCCGGCGGGCTCGGTGGAAATCGCCCAGCTGGAATCGTCCAGCGCGGTCGGTTTCGGCACCCAGGGCCAGACCGATGCGGCGGTGATGCGACTCAAGCGTGAAGCAGCCGCCCTGGGCGCCAACGGCGTGATCCTGATGGGCGTGGGCTCCAGCGGCTCGCCGGTGGGCATGTCAGTGGGTGGCGGCAGCTACGGCTCGCACGTGGGCGGCGGTGTCGGCATCGGCATTCCGACAACGCAGAAGCGCGCGGCCGGCGTGGCGATCTGGGTACCCAAC
>NZ_QAIW01000362.1:0-981 GCF_003061285.1 Stenotrophomonas sp. HMWF003
CAGGCAGCACTGTGGCGTCGCCGGGCGTTCCCGCCGGGGCCACCCCCGGCCCCTCGGCCGGCCCGCCGGTGGCGGTAGCCAGCGAATCGGTGCACGCCACCCTGGCCAAGCTGCAGACCCAGAGCGCCGGTACCGGCAGCGCCCGGCGCAGCATGGCCGACCTGCACAACGCGCTGCTGGCGCAGATGCGCGCCGACCATGGCGCGCAGGCTGCCCTGACGGTCAAGGACAGCGACACCTTCGACCTGCTGGACATGCTGTACGGGCAGATCCAGCGCGAAGTGCGCCCGGACGCCGTCGCCGCGGACCTGCTGGCGCGGCTGCAGGTGCCGGTGGCACGCGCGGCCCTGTCCGACCCCGCGTTCTTCGTGCGCGACCAGCACCCCGCGCGCGAACTGCTCAACGCCGTGGCCGAAGCGGGCGCCAACTGGCTGGGCGAAGACGACGTGGACCCCCAGCTGGTACAGAAGCTGGGCCGCGCGGTCGACCAGGTGGTGGACGACTACCAGGGCGACGCGGCGGTATTCGAGGCCGCCAACGAAGACATCCAGCAGCACTTCCGCGCGCTGGCGCACAAGGCCGAACTCGCCGAGCGCCGCCATGTGGAAGCCGCACGCGGCAAGGAGCGGCTGGAGTCGGCCAAACAGCAGGCTGGGGCCAGCATCGAACAGCTGTGCGCCCAATCCGAACCGCCGCGTTTCGTGCAGTCGCTGCTGAAGCAGGCGTGGTCGGACGTGCTCACCCTTACCCTGCTCCGCCATGGCGAAGGCTCCGAGCAATGGCAGCAGCGCGAGCAGGAAACCACCCGGATCGCCGAGGTGACCTGTCTGCCGCCGGGCACCGCGCCCAGCGATGCCGATCTGGGCGGCCAGGTGGAAGCGGCGCTGCTGCAGGTCGGCTACCACCAGGACGAAGCGGCCGCGATCGCGCGGCGCCTGTCCTCCCCGGGCGGCGAAGATGAAGGCAGTTCGCGTACCGAAC
>NZ_QAIW01000362.1:1004-14536 GCF_003061285.1 Stenotrophomonas sp. HMWF003
TGGGCGAACAGGGCGAGGGCCACGAGCCGCGCAAGGTCGCGCCGCTGGCACGCAACGTGGCCGAGGAAGACTGCTACCGCCAGCTGCGCACGCTGCCGTTCGGCACCTGGTTTGAATTCACCACCAACCAGCAGGGCGACCTGCGCCGCCAGCGGCTGTCGTGGTACAGCCTGTTGACCGACAATGCGCTGTTCGTCAATCCGCGTGGCCAGAAGGTGGGCGAGCATTCGCTGGATGCGCTGGCCCGCCTGATGGCGCATGGCCAGGTGCGCATCGTCAGCGAAGACAAGAGCCGCCTGATCGACCGCGCCTGGCAGGCCACGTTACGCACGCTGCGTTCGCTGGCCGGCCCCGGCCCCGCCGCGGAGACCGCACCATGACCGCCGATACCGATACCCGCCGCGCGCCCCGCCGCCAGGTGGCCGAGCTGGTGCCTGTGACCGACATGCTGGCCGAGACGGTGGTCGGACGGCTCGGCAACATTTCCGAGACCGGCATGCTCATGCTCGCCTCGGTGCCGATGCACGACGACGCGCTGTACCAGCTGCAGTTCGCCATTCCCGGCCCGAACGGGCAGTCGCTGGCACTGGACGTGGGCGCGCACCAGCTGTGGAGCGAGCAGACCCATGCCCCCGGCCAGGCCTGGGTGGGCTTCCGTTTCATCACCCTCAGCCGCGAGCACCGCGAATTGCTGCGGGCGTGGATCGCGCAGGAAAGTTCGGCGGTCTGAGTGCCGGTTCCGGCACAGCGCAACGGGCCTGATTGCGGCAGAATCATGGGCTGCACTCCGCACTGCCCAACGAGCCTCCGCGATGAACCAGCCTGACCTCGGCGCCCTGTATTCCCATCACGTCAGCGTGCTGCGCCAGCGTGCCGATGAAGCGCTGGCGCGTGGCGGCTTCGACCACCTGGTGATTCCCAGCGGCACCCAGCATTTCCAGGTCTTCGACGACCGCGACTACCCCTACGCGGTCAACCCGAATTTCAAGGCGTGGCTGCCGCTGACCAAGCTGCCCAACAGCTGGCTGGTGTACACCCCCGGCCAGCGTCCGACGCTGATCTTCTTCCAGCCGTTCGACTACTGGCACGTGGTGCCCGACGCCCCCAACGGCTGGTGGGTAGAGCACTTCGACATCGAGATCATCCGCAGCGCCGAGCAGGCCCTGGCGCTGCTGCCCAAGGACCCGGCGCGCTGCGCGATCCTGGGCGAGCCGCAGAGCACCCTGGGCGCGTTCGTGCCGAACAATCCCGCGCCGGTGCTGCACTACCTGGACTGGCAGCGCGGCTACAAGACCCCGTATGAAATCGCCCTGATGCGCCAGGCCCAGCGCCTGGGCGTGCGCGGCCACCGCGCCGCCGAAGCCGCGTTCCGTGCCGGCGCCAGCGAGTTCGAGATCCACATGGCCTACTGCAGCGCGGTGGGCCAGGACGCCAATGAACTGCCCTACGGCAACATCATCGGCCTCAATGAACATGCCGCGGTGCTGCACTACACCGACCTGGGCCGCAGCGCACCGAACCCGCTGCGCAGCTTCCTGATCGATGCCGGTGCCAGCGCGTACGGGTACGCCAGCGACATCACCCGCACCTATGCCGCCGCCGGCCATGACGAGTTCCAGGCCATGATCGACGCCGTCGACGCGGCCCAGCAGCAGATGGCCGCCGGCGTGCGTGCCGGGGTGGACTACAAGCAGCTGCACGTGGACGCGCACTTGTCGTTGATGGGCATCCTGAAGGACTTCGGCGTGCTCAAGGTGTCGCCCGAGGCGGCCCTGGCCACCGGCGTCAGCGCGGCATTCTTCCCGCACGGGCTGGGCCATCTGATCGGCCTGCAGGTCCACGACGTGGCCGGGTTCGCCGCCAGCGACCGCGGCGGCCGCATCGAACGCCCGCAGGGCCACCCGTACCTGCGCCTGACCCGCGTGCTGGAGCCGGGCATGGTGGTGACCATCGAACCGGGTGTGTACTTCATCGACATGCTGCTTGACGAAGTGAAGCAGGCTGGCAACGGCGACAGCATCGACTGGAACCGCGTCGACTTCTTCCGCCCCTACGGCGGCATCCGCATCGAAGACGAAGTGCTGTGCACCGAAGGCGATGCCGACAACCTGACCCGCCCGGCGTTCGCCGCGGCCGATTGACGACGGTAGAGCCACCCCATGGGTGGCTGCACGACCATCCCCGGGTAGAGCCACCCCATGGGTGGCTGCGCACGATGCCGGACCACGTGCAGCCGGGCAGAGCTCGGCGCTACGAGCCCGACGGTAGAGCCACCCCATGGGTGGCTGCGCACGATGCCGGACCACGCACAGCCGGGCAGAGCCCGGCTCTACGGGGCCGCCATTTCCTCTTCGATCTCATCGGCGCTGCGCGCCAACGCCGCGGTCAGCACCTGGTGCCCGTCTTCGGTGATCAGCACGTCATCCTCGGTGCGGATCCCGATGCCGCGCCACCGCGCTTCCACGCTGCGGTCATCGGCCGAGACATACAGGCCCGGTTCGATGGTGAACACCATGCCCGGTTCCAGCATGCGCGAGTCGCCGGCCAGCCGGTAATCGCCCACGTCGTGCACGTCCAGCCCCAGCCAGTGCCCGGTCTTGTGCCGGTAGAACCGCTGGTAATGGCCTTCGGCGATGTTTTCTTCCACGCTGCCCTTGAGCAGCCCCAGGCGCAGCAGGCCTTCGGTGAGGGTCTCCACGGCCGCCAGGTGCCCGGCTTCATACGCATTGCCCGGCCTGGCCTGCGCCAGCGCCGCCGCCTGCGCCGCGCCGACCAGGTCGTGCAGCGCGCGCTGCTCGGCACTGAAGCGCCCGTTCACCGGGAAGGTGCGGGTGATGTCGCTGGCGTAACCGCGGTACTCGGCGCCGGCATCGATCAGCACCAGTTCGCCATCGCGCGACCGCGCGTTGTTGTCGCGGTAGTGCAGGATGCAGCCGTTGGCGCCGGCACCGACGATGCTGGCGTACGCCGCGCACGCATCATTGGCCCGGAACTCGCGCTCCAGGTCGGCCTGCAGTTGGTACTCGTGGATACCCGGGCGCGCCACCCGCATGGCCACCCGATGGGCCTGCACGCTGATATCGGCGGCGCGCTGCATCAGCGCGATCTCGGCGCTGGACTTGAACAGCCGCTGCTCGTGCAGCAGGTGGCCAAGCTCCAGGAATTCATGCGGCGGCTGCGCGCCATGCCGCACCTGCGAGCGCACCCGGTTGACCCAGCCGATCAGCTTGAGGTCGAACTCCGCATCGCGGCCGAAGTGGTAGTACACCCGCGAGCGCCCTTCCAGCAGACCGGGCAGGATGTCGTCGAGGTCGTCGATGGGATACGCATCGTCCATCCCGTACTGCGACACCGCGCCTTCCTGCCCGGCACGCGCGCCGTCCCACGCTTCGCGGTCGGCGTCGCGCTCACGGCAGAACAGGATCACCTCACCGTGGCGACGGCCCGGAATCAACACCAGCACCGCGTCCGGCTCCGGGAAGCCGCTGAGGTACCAGAAGTCCGAGTCCTGGCGGAACGGATAGTGGGTGTCCAGGCTGCGCACCCGCTCGGCGGCGGCCGGCAGCACCAGGATCGCATCGTCGCCGGCCATTTCCATCAACTGGTGGCGGCGACGGGAGTATTCGGCGGCGGAGATGCCGGTCAGCTGCCGGATATCCATCTCAGTTCAGGCGCTGCCGGTGGCGCGCGGCCATCACGCAGTCGCCGTGCAGCAGCAGCACCGCCACGCGGATGAACTCTTCGATCTCGGCCAGCGCGTCTTCGTCATCATCGTTGCCGCTTTCGAAGTCTTCGCTGGAGGCCTGGGCCAGCTTGGCCAGGTCGTTCAGTGCTTCTTCGCCCTCTTCGGACAGCGTCGGGCGACGGCCACCGGAGCCCAGCCCGAAGCCGCCCAGGAAAGCGCGCGCCCAGGTGAACAGCGCATCGGCCTGCGCGGCGGTGTCGCTGGCGTCGCTGAGCAGCAGCTCGAATGCGAAGTCGCGGTCTTCCAGCTGCGCCACGCTGGCCTGCAGCAGCTGCGACAGCGGATCGTCCTCGGCGGGCAACGGCAGGTTGTCATCGGCCAGCACCCGGGCCGGCCATTCGCGCACCGGCGCACCGCCGGCAGACAGCCAGCCGCACAGGCCGCCATGCAGTTCAGCGGCATTGGCGCCCAGGCCCAACGCCTGGCTGGCCTGGTTTACGTCATCGACACTTGGAAGTTCGGTCATCTTGGGGCTCGATCGGGAAAAGGCGCCAGGCCCCGCCCGGGGCGGTGCTGTGGCAGCTTCACAGTGTAGCAATCCACCCGTGGCCACCGGGTTGCCATCGCGCTCCCGGGCAGCCCCTGCGGGGGCCGGCCGCGTCCCGTCGCAGCCCCCGGCATTATTCGCTTGACCGGCTCCACTGCCCTTGCCTATCGTGCCGAACATGGAACCCTCCGACGCCATCACCCAATTGCAGGCCTTCGCCGCCCGGGTGGAGGCGTTGCTGGAACGCAACCAGCGCCTGGCCGAGGAGAACCGCAGCCTGCGCCACCAGCAGGAACAGCTGGTGGCCGAGCGCTCGCAGCTGCTGGCCAAGAACGAACAGGCCCGCTCCCGGGTCGAAGCGATGATCACCCGCCTCAAGTCCCTGGAGCAGCACACATGAGCCAGACCGAACCGGTCAGTGTCCGCATCCTGGACCGTGAATACACGGTGGGCGTGGGCCCGGAAGAGAAAGAAATCCTCACCGCCGCCGCCCGGCTGCTGGATGCGAAGATGCGCGAGATCCGCGGCAGCAACCGCATGGCCGCCGTGGACCGGGTGGCCGTGCTGGCCGCCTTGAACCTCGCCCACGAGCTGCAGCAGCTGCGCGATGAACACGCGCGCCAGGGCGTGGCGCTGCAGCAGACCCTGGCCGATCTGAACCGGCGGCTGGACCGGGCGATCGACGGGGCGTGAGTCAGGCAGCCGGCCAACGGTCGGCTGCACCGATGTTCCACGGCAGGTTTCATTGCACAAGGCCATCGCATGGCCTTCATCGATCTGAATTCAGCTGCAATCCGACCGACGAACGGCCTACCCCTCGGCGCGCGCTTGGCTATAATGGCGACGCGTTCTCTGCTGTGAACGACGGCGTGTGCAAACATTCGCCTTGTCCCTTAATTACGACCACGGGTGCGCGACGGCGCCGGGAGTGCAAGTCCGCCTTGTAGCGGGAAGCCCGAAGGAACCCCAGCGTACCCACTTGAACCCCGGGTTCAAGGTCGTTTCGCACGCATCGTCACCGCGGAGAATGCAGTATTCCTGCAAGAGCGACGCCCCTACCGGGACGTCGCTCTTGTTTTATCCGCGCCCGCACCACGCCCCGGACCCAGGCATGACCGACCCGCGCTCCGCACTGCGCCAGCAGTTGCGCCAACGCCGCCGAGACATCCCCGCCGCGCAGCGCCTGGCCGCCGCCGACCTTCTGGCCGATCGCCTGCTCCAGCTTCCTTTCGCACCGTTGCACGGCTTCGTTGCCGGGTACTGGGCGATGGATGGCGAAATCGCCCTGCACCGCTGGCAGATGCAGTTGCCCGACGCGTTGCAGTACTGCCTGCCCATCCTGGCCGGCGACACGCTGCGCTTCGCCCCCTGGCGACCCGGCCAGCCACTGACGGCCAACCGCTACGGCATTCCCGAACCCGACATCGCACCGGAGGCCACGCTGGCGCCGGAGCAGATGGCGCTGGTGGTGGCACCGCTGGTCGGGTTCGATGCGCAGGGCCGGCGCCTGGGCATGGGAGGCGGCTGGTATGATCGCAGCTTCGCTTTCCGCCACCAGCGCCCCGCACCGCCGTGGCTGGTGGGGGTCGGCTTCTCGGTGCAGCAGGTCGATGACCTGCCGGTACAGCCCTGGGATGTCGCGGTGGATGCGATCTGCACCGACCTCTCCACCCTTGTTCCCGTACCGGCCGACGGCCGCGACCTACCGCGATAGAAATCACGCATGACCGCACGCAAGCGCTACTGGCTGATGAAGTCCGAACCGGACGCCTTTTCCATCGACGATCTGCAGCGCGTGGGCCGCGAGCCCTGGAACGGCGTGCGCAACTACCAGGCGCGCAACTTCATGCGCGACGGCATGAAGGTCGGCGACGGGGTGCTGTTCTACCACTCCAATACCAAGGTGCCCGGCATCGTCGGCATTGCCACGGTGGCCAGCGAGGCCTACCCGGACGATACCCAGTTCGACCCCACGTCCGACTACCACGACCCCAAGGCCACCCGCGAAGAACCGCGCTGGATGCTGGTGGACGTGGCCTTCGAGCGCAAACTGCGCGCGACCATTTCGCTGGACGAGATCAAGCTGCACGCCGATGCGCTGGGCGAAGGGTTCCCGCTCACCGCGCGCGGCAACCGCCTGTCGATCCTGCCGGTCACGGCTGCGCAGTGGAAGCTGCTGCTGTCGCTTGAAAAACACTGATTCCCCCTTTCCCTCATAGAGTTGCCCGCCATGTCCGAAGCCAAGCGCCTGGCTGCTGAAAAAGCCCTGGAATACGTCGAAGACGGCATGATCGTCGGGGTCGGCACCGGGTCCACCGTTGCCTACTTCATCGACGGCCTGGCCCGCATCAAGCACCGCATCAAGGGCACCGTGTCCAGCTCCGAGCAGAGCACCGCCCAGCTGAAGTCGCACGGCATCGAGGTGATGGAGCTCAACCACACCGGCAACCTGTCGCTGTACGTGGACGGTGCCGACGAGTGCGACGGCAACAAGTGCCTGATCAAGGGCGGCGGCGCCGCGCTGACCCGCGAAAAGATCATCGCCGAGGCCAGCGAGCGCTTCGTGTGCATCATCGACCCGAGCAAGCAGGTGCCGGTGCTGGGCCGCTTCCCGCTGCCGGTGGAAGTGATCCCGATGGCGCGCAGCCTGATCGCGCGCCGCATCCTGGACATGACCGGCGGCCAGCCGGCCTGGCGCGAAGGCGTGGTCACCGACAACGGCAACGTGATCCTGGACATCCACCACCTGCAGATCACCGACCCGGTCAAGCTGGAGCGCGAGCTCAACCAGCTGCCCGGCGTGGTCAGCGTGGGCCTGTTCGCGCGGCGTCCGGCCGACGTGGTGATCGTCGGCGGCGAGCCGCCGCAGGTATTCTGATTCCGCGGCCGGCCCACGATGGCCGGCCTTCTTCCTGCCGAGGTAGACCCCGATGTCGCTGATCCGCCTGTTGCCGCTGCTGCTCCTGATGACCCTCACCGGCTGCGCCAGCAGCGGCGCCCGCCACTGGGTGGAACTGAGCGGTGCCCGTTACCAGGTGGAACTGGCCCGCGATGATGCCAGCCGCGCGCGCGGGCTGATGTTCCGCGACCAGATGGACGCCAACCACGGCATGTTGTTCCTGCACGAGCGCGAGGAACTGCAGGCGTACTGGATGAAGAACACCAAGATCGCGCTGGATATCCTGTACTTCGACGAACAGCGCCGGCTGGTCAGCCAGCAGCGCGACGTGCCGCCGTGCTCGGCTGGCGACCGTTGCCCGCCCTACCCCAGCAGCGGCCCGGCCCGTTACGTGCTGGAACTCAATGCCGGCCAGGCCGAAAAGCTGGGCTTGAAGGACGGCACCGAGATCACCTTCGGCCCGGGCATCGCCGACCGCTGACACCGCGCGGCGCAACGCGCCCCCGCCCGGGGTAGAGCCGACCGTGGGTCGGCCGCCCCTGGCCCTCCTCAACGTTCCCGCGCAGCCGACCAACGGTCGGCTCTACCGGTGGGCGTGATCCGGCGCTGAAGCCCTTGAAACCGGCTGCGTTTGTCGCCAGTCTGTAGCCATGCAGGGGCAGATCACATTGCCGACGTGGGATTCACTGGCCGAGCTGGATGACGAGGCCCTGCCGCTGTTGCCCACGGCACTGCTGATCGCCCGCGACGAGTACCCCGACCTGGACCCCACCGTGTACGACGCGGTGGTGCAGGCCCATGCCGACCACCTGCGTACCGAGGTGGACACCATCGAGCACTGGCCGCTGAAGATCGCCGCCGTGAACCGCCACCTGTTCGACGAACTGGGCTACGGCGGCGACCACGGCGAGTACTACGACCCGCGCAACAGCTACCTCAACCAGGTGTTCGAACGCCGCCTGGGCAATCCGATCTCACTGGCACTGGTGCAGATGGAAGTCGCGCGCCGGCTGGGCATTCCGCTGGACGGGGTGTCCTTCCCGGGGCACTTCCTGGTGCGCCTGCCGGTGGACGACGGGGTGCTGGTGATGGACCCCTACAACGGCGGCCGCCCGTTGGACGTGGAAGAACTGCGCGAACGCGCACGTTCGCACCTGGGCGGTGAAACCCCGGACGACCACGTCCTGGCGCAGATCCTGGATGCCGCCCCGGCGCGCGCGATTTTGATGCGCATGCTGCGCAACCTGCACGGCGTGTACGTTGAGCGCGGCGAATGGGACCGCGCCGCGCGCAGTGCCGACCGCCTGCTCAAGCTGGCCCCCGAACAGGACGATGCGCTGCGCGACCGCGGCCTGGCGTACCTCAACCTGGATTACCAGGCCGGGGCGCGCCATGACCTGGCGCTGTACCTGCAACGCAACCGGCAGGCCACCGATGCGCAGTGGGTGCGCGAGAAGCTGGTGGAACTGGGCGGACGGGCGCCGCGGTTGCATTGACGACGTGGCGTATCGACCAACGGTCGATGCCTGCCCCTGCGTGCAATCGACCGTCGCTTGAGACCGGACCTCCGGTCAATCGACCTCGACCATCTCGAAATCGTCCTTGGTCACGCCGCAGTCCGGGCAGGTCCAGGTGTCGGGGATGTCTTCCCAGCGCGTGCCCGGCGCGATGCCTTCTTCCGGCAGGCCGTCTTCTTCCCTGTACAGGAACCCGCAGACAACGCACATCCAGGTGCGGAAAGTGGTGGCGGTGGCATCGGTCATTGGATAATCACGGCTGGACAAAAACGGGCGACCGCCATTGTCCCACTCCCGTCGTGCTACCGGTAGCCACCGATGAATTCTGCTTCAGCCTCCTCCGTGCGCCCCCGTGGCGTCTACCTGATCACCCCCGACGAGGCCGACACCGCGCGCCTGCTGGCGCGTACCGCGCCGCTGCTGGCCGCCGGCGCCACCTGGCTGCAGTACCGCAACAAGACCGCCGATGCCGCCCTGCACCTGCAGCAGGCAACCGCACTGCAGGCGCTGTGCGCGCAGCATGGCGTGCCATTGATCATCAATGACGACCCGGCGCTGGCCCATGCCGTGGGCGCCGCTGGCGTGCACCTGGGCGGCACCGACGGCGACATCGGCGCGGCGCGTGCCCTGCTGGGGCCCGACGCCCTCATCGGCGCGTCCTGCTACGACCAGCTGGCCAATGCCGAGCGTGCCGTGGCAGAAGGCGCCAGTTACGTGGCCTTCGGCGCGTTCTTCCCCACCACCACCAAGGTCACCACCAGCCGTGCCACGCCGGACCTGCTGCGGCAAAGCGCCGCACTGGGCGTGCCGCGGGTGGCGATCGGCGGGCTCAGCCCGGACAATGTGGGTCCCATCATCGCGGCCGGCGCCGACCTGGTGGCCGTGGTCAGCGGCATTTTCGCCGCCCCCGACCCGGTTGCCACCCAGCGCGCCTTCCTCGCCCAGTTTCCGTAAGACCCAGGACACCCCATGAACCACGACCAGTCCCACGCCCTGTTCACCCGCGCCCAGACGCTGCTGCCGGGCGGCGTCAACTCGCCGGTGCGCGCGTTCAAGTCGGTCGGCGGCGAGCCGTTCTTCGTGCAGCGCGCCGATGGCCCGTACCTGTACGACGTGGATGGCAACCGCTACATCGACTACGTGGGATCGTGGGGCCCGATGATCGTCGGCCACAACCACCCGGCCGTGCGCCAGGCGGTGAAGCACGCGATCAACAACGGCCTGTCGTTCGGCGCGCCGTGCGAGGCCGAAGTGGTAATGGCCGAAACCCTCAGCCGGCTGATCCCATCGTGCCAGATGGTGCGCATGGTCAACTCCGGCACCGAAGCCACGCTGTCGGCGATCCGGCTGGCACGCGGAGCCACCGGGCGCAGCCGCATCGTCAAGTTCGAAGGCTGCTACCACGGCCACGGCGACTCGTTCCTGGTCAAGGCCGGCAGCGGCATGCTGACCCTGGGCGTGCCCACCTCGCCGGGCGTGCCGGCCGGCCTGAGCGAACTCACCCTGACCCTGCCCTACAACGATTTCGACGCGGCCACCGCGCTGTTCGCCGAACAGGGCGAGCACATCGCCGGGCTGATCATCGAGCCGGTGGTGGGCAACGCCAACTGCATCCCGCCGCGCGACGGCTACCTGCAGCACCTGCGCGCCCTGTGCACCCAGTACGGCGCGCTGTTGATCTTCGATGAGGTGATGACCGGGTTCCGCGTCGCCCTCGGCGGTGCGCAGGCCCTTTACGGCATCACCCCGGACCTGACCACCTTCGGCAAGATCATCGGCGGCGGCATGCCGGTGGGTGCCTACGGCGGCCGGGCCGACCTGATGGCGCAGATCGCCCCGTCCGGCCCGATCTACCAGGCCGGCACGCTCAGCGGCAACCCGGTGGCGATGGCCGCCGGCCTTGCGATGCTGGAACTGGTGCAGGAACCGGGCTTCCATGACCGCCTGGGCGCGGCCAGCGCGCGCCTGTGTGCCGGGCTGGAAGCGGCCGCGGCCGAGGCCGGCGTGGCCGTGACCACCACCCAGGTGGGCGGCATGTTCGGGCTGTTCTTCACCGATCAGAAGGTGGATACCTACGCCCAGGCCACCGCCTGCGACATCACCGCGTTCAACACCTTCTTCCACGCGATGCTGGAGCGCGGCGTGTTCCTGGCCCCGTCGGCGTACGAAGCCGGCTTCATGTCCAGCGCGCACGACGACAGCGTGATCGACGCGACCATCGACGCGGCGCGCGAAGCGTTCAAGGTGGTCAAAGGCTGATCGAACACGGCAGGTGACGACCGTTGGTCGTCACCGCGTGCGTGCCGATCACCCCGTCTACCGACCAACGGTCGGTCGCTCCCGGTTGTCCTCGGTTCGGCGCTCAGCCGAACAGAAAACGGCCTTTCATCATCGCAAAATGCCCCGGGAACGAGCAGAAGAACGTGTAGTCGCCGCCCTTGGCCAGCTTCGCGGTCGAGAAGGTCACGCTGGTGGTCTGCCCACCGCCGATCACCGCGGTATGTGCCAGCACGCGGGCATCGCCCTTGGGCAGGTAGCTGTCGGCCAGCGACGTGCGCATGCCGGCCATCGCCACCGGCTGGTAGTCCGGGGTCCGCGTGAGCACCCAGTTGTGGCCCATCGCAGTGGCGGCCAGCTTGCCCGTGTGGCGCAGGGTCAGCTTCACCTGGCTGCAGTCCGCACCCACCTTGATCTCCTTCTGGCTGAAGCTCATCTGGTCGGTGCTGTCGATGCTGACCGCACACACGCGGGCATGGGCAGCCGGGGCCAGCATCAGGCCGGCGAGCAACACGGGAACAAGCAGTTTCACGGCGATCTCCATCGAACAGTCCACGCGATTCTAGAGTCCGTGCTCGCGCCCGGCCTGCGACGCGATGTCGCAGCACGCGCCCCGACTGGGGTACGGTCAGCATTGGACCTGGACAAGCGTGCGCGATGACCGTTGCCGTGGAATGCCTGCTGCTGGATTTCGATGGTGTGCTGGTGCGCCATGCACGGCACCTGCGCGTGGCTCACCTGGCCGCCAGCACCGGCTGCAGCGTCGCACAGGTCCACGCCGCCCTGTTCGACAGCGGTCTGGAGCAGCAGCATGACGCCGGCCTGGACAGCACGCGGTACCTGCAGCAGTTGGGGGCGGCGTTGGGTAGCACGGTGAGCATCGCGCAGTGGCAGGACGCCCGCATCGTCGCGTCCATGCCACAGGCCGGGGTGGTCGAACGCATCGAACAGGTCGCGCGCCGCCTGCCGATCGCGATCCTCACCAACAACGGCGCGCTGATGGCGGACACCATTGCGCGCATCCTGCCGACCCTTGCAACGGCGCTGCGCGGGCGCATCCTGTGCAGCGGCGCGCTGGGGGGACGCAAACCGGACCCGGCCGTATTCGTGCAGGCGATGGCGCTGCTGGGCGCACGCGCCGGGCGCACGCTGTTCATCGATGACCTGTTCACCAACGTGCGCGGTGCGCGACAGGCGGGATTGCACGCGGAAACGGCGACCGACAGCCGCAGCATCGGCAAGGTGTTGAAACGGTACGGCCTGGCGTAGAGCCGACCGGCGGTCGGCTCTACCTCAGCAGCCGACCAACGGTCGGCTCTACCGGGAGGCGATGAAGGATTGCACCGCCGCGCGCAGGCGCTTGAGGCCTTCGGCCACTTCCTCGTCGGTGATGTTCAACGACGGCACGAAGCGCAGCACGTCCGGGCCGGCCTGCAGGGTCAGCAGGCCGTGCTCGGCGGCGTGGTCCAGGATGGCACCGGCCTGGCCGGCGAAGTCCTTGTCCAGCACCGCGCCCAGCATCAGGCCGCGGCCGCGCACCTGGCTGAACACCTTGAACTCCTCGTTGATCCGGTCCAGGCCATCGCGCAGCGCCTGCGACTGGCGGCCCACGTTGTGCCCGATCTCCGGCGAGGACAGCTTGCGCAGCGCCACGCGCGCCACGGCCGCCGCCAGCGGATTGCCGCCGAAGGTGGTGCCGTGCGCGCCGAACTGCATCACCTCGGCCACCTTCGGCCCGGCCAGCATCGCGCCGATCGGGAAACCGCCGCCCAGGGCCTTGGCCAGGGTCACGATGTCCGGCTTGATGCCTTCCTGCCAATGCGCGAACAGGGTGCCGGTACGGCCCATGCCCACCTGGATCTCATCCAGCACCAGCAGGGCGTCGTGCTGGTCGCACAGCTCGCGGATGCGCTGCAGGAAGCCCGGCTTGGCCGGCATCACCCCGCCCTCGCCCTGGATCGGCTCCAGCATCACCGCGGCCACGTCGCCGGCGGCCATCGCGGTTTCCAGCTGCACCTCGTCATTGAAATCGACGTAGCGGAAGCCACCGGGCAGCGGCTCGTAGCCTTCCTGGTACTTCGGCTGGGCGGTGGCGGTAACCGCGGCCAGGGTGCGGCCGTGGAAGCTGCCGCGGAAGGTCACGATCACCCGCTGGTGGGCCGGGCGGCCCTTCGAGGAGGCCCACTTGCGCACCAGCTTGATCGCCACTTCATTGGCTTCGGCGCCGGAATTGCACAGGAACACGCGCTCGGCGAAGCGCGAACTGGTGACCAGCTCCTCGGCCAGGCGCAGCGGCGGTTCGCTGTAGAACACGTTGCTGGTGTGCCACAGCTTGCCGGCCTGCTCGATCAGCGCGGCGGTCAGGTCCGGGTCGTTGTGGCCCAGCCCGCACACGGCGATGCCGGCGGCCAGGTCGATGAATTCGCGCCCCTGGGTGTCCCACACGCGCGCGCCCTGGCCGCGCTCAAGCACCACCTGGCGCGGTTTGTACACCGGCAGGTAGTAATGCGACAGGGACAACAGCGGATCGGTGGCAGCGGCGGTCATGGCGGTCAGGGGGTGCGGGAAAGTCCCATTCTCGCGCTTTGGGCCGGTGGGGCACAATGC
>NZ_QAIW01000362.1:14552-18590 GCF_003061285.1 Stenotrophomonas sp. HMWF003
TACCGCCACGACACCCGCCCGTCGCGCAATTTCGACCTGCTGCTGGTGTACGCCATCATCGCCAGCGTGCTGGTGGTGATGTTCGACAGCGTGCAGCGCTTCCACATCGCCCATGCCGACTGGCTGTACGTGCTGGAATGGGGCTTCACGATCCTGTTCACCGCCGAGTACCTGCTGCGGCTGGTGGTGGTCAAACGGCCCTTGCGCTACGCGTTCAGCATCTGGGGCATCATCGACCTGGCCTCGATCCTGCCCACCTACCTGTCCCTGTTCATCCCCGGCGCGCAGAGCCTGCTGGTGGTGCGCGCGCTGCGCATCCTGCGGGTGTTCCGCATCCTCAAGCTGACCCGCTACATCGAGGAAAGCGGCGTGCTGATGGAATCGCTGTGGCGCAGCCGGCGCAAGGTGCTGCTGTTCCTGTTCACGGTGGTCACCATCACCATCATCGCCGGCACCCTGATGTACGTCATCGAGGGGCCCAACCACGGGTTCACGAGCATCCCCAGCAGCATGTACTGGGCGGTGGTGACCATGGCCACGGTGGGCTTCGGCGACATCGTGCCGCAGACCGTGCTCGGCCGCTTCGTCACCTCGGTGCTGATCCTGATCGGCTACAGCATCATCGCCGTGCCCACCGGCATCTACACCGCCGAACTGGCCAGCACCATGCGCGAGGCCGACCTGGCCGCGCGGCGTGATGCACGCGGGTGCCCGCACTGCGGGCTGGAAGGCCACGAGCCGGACGCCCGGCATTGCCGCCGGTGCGGCGACGCGTTGCCCGATACCTTCAATCAGTAACGGCGTTCCACCCCGGCACGCGGCGCGCACCGGGGCGGATCGCCTGCCGCTTACTGGCGGTTGCTCTGGAACACCAGGCTGTTGTACTCGTTCAACAGGCGCCCGGCCGAGCCCTGCGGGGCGTGCGACGGCGAATCGAGCATGCGCTGTTCGAAGTCGGTGTACGGGGTCTTCTCCGCCACGCGCTTGATGCGCTCCTTGCCCTCGCGACGGAAGTTCTCCGCGGCGGTCTCGAAGCTGTTCCAGTCCATCTTGCCCGGTTCCTGGTCGGCCACCTTGGCGTGCGCTTCGTCGGCGATGGTATTGAAGGCATCCAGTCGGGCACGCCCCTGCACCACGTCGAAGTCATCCTCGGCCATCAGGTCCATCAGCGACTTGGCCTCCATCATGATGGCCAGGCGGTAGTACGTGCGGGTGCGGCCTTCCTGCTTCTCCAGCGCCTGCAGCTGCGCCTGCTGGGCACGGTCGTTCTCGGACTCCAGGGCGGTGCTGAACACGCTGCTGGCCTGCACGAACGCGGCCAGCGCGTCCATCAGCGGCGCATGCATCGCCTTGCCGCGCGCGTAGCCGTCGTCTTCGAAGTCTTCGCGCTTGTAGTAGTCGTACGCCGCATGGGTGAGCGGCTGCAGGGTGTGCAGGCTGTCCAGGTAGGCCTTGGCCGCCTTGTCCAGCTCCGGCAGCGCCGGCGCCGCGGCGATCGCCGTGGGAATGGCCGCATCGCAGGTCTTGAGGTCGTCGGCGTCCAGGTCCGGCGGACCGATCGGGCGTTCTTCGCGACCGGTCGGGCCGGCCTTGGGGTCCTTCATCCAGCTGGTGTAGTACCCGATGCCCTGGTGGATGCCCGAATCGACATCGTTGTAGCAGTCGATGTAGCTGTTGAGCTTGCCGGTGAGCGCCTGCTCGGCCTCTTCGGCCTGGGCGTCCGCCTTGCTGGCCGGGGCGGCGGCGTCCTTGGCAGGCTCGGCGGACTTGTTGCCGCAGGCGGCCAGCGCCAGGGTGATCGACACGGCCAGTACCGCCGTGGAAAGAACGTGTTTCATTGAACGTCTCCGTGTTGTAAACGATTCCAGGGACGCAGTTTACCAACCCGGACCGCACAGGTCTGCGGTCCGGGTTGGCGGTGCGTGCAATGCCGTTGCGCGGGAGCGCTTCACGTTACCGGCATCCTGCCAATGCGGCCCTCAGCGCGCGCCGCTGAACCGCGTCATCCGGTTGGCCATGTCCACCAGGTCGTTGTAGCTGGCCATGACGGCTTCTGCCGAACCCTGCGGCAGGCTCGCGCGGCCACCGCTCTGCAGCAGCATCTGCTCGCCGCGGGTGAGCGGTTTGTTTTCCTGCACGCGTTCGATGCGGCGACCGGCGTCGCGGGCCAGCGCATCAGCCGAACGTTCCACATGACCCCACATCGCATCGCCCTGCCCGACCTTGTCGTTCTGTGCCTGCTGCAACAACGCCTGGAATGCGGCCAGCTCGGTGCGCGCCTGCGCCAGGTCCGGCGCATCGGCGCTGAGCAGCTGGGTCAGCCGCTTGCCGTCGCCCACGATCCTGAGCTGGTAGTACGCCAGCGAGCGGCCTTCGGCGGCCTCGATCTCCTTGAGCTGCGCGGCACGTCGTTCGTCCTCGCGCTTCTCCAGCGCGGCATCCAGTGCGGTGCCGGCGGCGAAGAACGCCGCGTAGGCCTGCATCAGCGGTGCGTGCTGGCTGCGCATGCCGGCGTGGTCATCGCGCAGGTAGTCTTCACGGCTGTAGTAACGGTCGGCCTGCTCGATCAGCGCGTACAGGTCGACAAAGGTCTTCTGATACGCGCGTGCCGCCGGGTCCAGGTCCGGCTCGGCCGGGGTCATGGCCAGTGCCGCCACCATCGGGGCGTTGCACGCATCCACGCGATGGGACAGCACCGTGCCTGGGCCGCGCACCTGGGTTTCCCTGCCCGTGGGGCCGGCGGCGGCGTCCTTCATCCAGCCGGTGTACTCCTGGAAGCCCTGATGGATCGGCTCCTCCACTGCGTTGAAGCAGTTGATGTAGGCATTCACTTTTTCCACGCCCTGCGCATCGGCGGCGGTGGAGGCGCCTTTGCTGCAGGCGCCGAGCAGGCCGGCCACGGCGATGGCCGCGGCCAGGGAGAGACGGGAAACACATTGGGACATGACAGGGATCTGAAACACGGGGGGTGCGCACCTTAACAGCTGCGCGTGCAGCCGCTGTCGACAACGTCACCCCCTACCGCCCGGAACCTTAATCCAGGAACAGATCCGGCAGCAGCGGCCGCGACGGGTCCACCGCATAACCGCTGAGGTCGGTGATACCGGCCGCGGCCAGCACCTCGTCATCGAGCAGGAACTGCCCGCTGAAGCCGGCTGCGTCGCGGGTCAGCACGGCGTGCGCGGCATCGGCCAGGATCTCCGGCGTGCGGCACCCGGCAACATCCACGCCGGGAATCATGTTGATCGCATCGGTGGCGATGATGGTGCGCGGCCACAGCGCATTGACCGCCACGCCCTGCGGACCGAATTCGGCCGCCAGCCCCAGGGTGACGAAGCTCATGCCCATCTTGGCCAGCGTATAACCGGTGTGCGGGCCCCACCATTTCGGATCCAGGCTCGGTGGCGGCGCCAGGGTCAGGATGTGCGGATTGGGCGCCTGCAGCAGGTACGGCAGGCAGGCCTGCGCGCACAGGAAACTGCCGCGCGAATTGACCTGCTGCATCAGGTCGAAGCGCTTCATCGGCGTATCCAGCGTGCCGCGCAGCCAGATCGCGCTGGCGTTGTTGACCAGGATGTCGATGCCGCCGAAGGTGTCCACGGTCGCAGCCACCGCGGCGCGCACCTGGTCTTCCTCGCGGATGTCGCACTTCAGTGCCAGGCCCTGGCCGCCGGCGGCGGTGACTGCCTCGACCGCGCTGTGGATGGTGCCGGGCAGCTTCGGGTTGGGCACCGACGACTTCGCTGCGATCGCCACGTTGGCACCATCGCGCGCCGCGCGCAGGGCGATGGCCAGGCCGATGCCGCGCGAGCCACCGGTGATGAAAATGGTCTTGCCTTGCAGACTGGCCACGTCGAATGCTCCTGCGCATGAATGTCTCGCGCCAGTATGCCGCGCCCACAGAATTTTCACCGCCCCTTGACGATAGTGGCCTCCCGGTTACCGCTGCGAGGTATTTGCCATGCGCCGTTCCCGTTGTCTGTTGCCTGCCCTGGGCCTGCTGCTGCTTGCCGCCTGCCAGAAAGACCCTGCCGAACC
>NZ_QAIW01000363.1:0-3837 GCF_003061285.1 Stenotrophomonas sp. HMWF003
GTGCAGGGGCGGCGGCAGGCGGGCCAGCACGGACGCAGCGTCGTAGGCTTCCACCTGCTGGGTGGTCCAGGGCACCGGGTGCCAGGTGTCGTCGCCCAGCATGCGGGCAGCGCGGGCTTGGTCGGCCAGCTCGGGATCGTCGGACGCCCTGTATGCCTTGAGCAACGCATCCACCGTCGCTGTCGGCAGCACCCGCGTCTGCGCTTCGTCCGGGAACAACGCGTGGACGCTGTCCATTTCCCTGCTCCACCACGCCATCGCCTGCCGGGCGCGTTTTCCCTCGGTGCTATTGGCGTCCACCGCCTGCTGGCGCAGGGCGGCGGGCAGGCCGTCGCGGGTAATCCACAGCACCACCACGCTGTCGTGCACGGGCGGGGGACGCGGTGTGTCCGGGTCCCGCCGGTGGCTGGAGTAGTGGCCGCGGATCAATTCACCGTCCAAGCTCAACAGTACGGCGTTGCACAGCATTGGCGATGCCGAGAACTGCGTGTGCAGGGCTTGCAGCACGGGCGCCAGCGACGGGCCGTTCTGCTCCACGGCCCGTAGCAGCGGCGGGCGCACCGTGGCCTGGGCCGCCATCAGTCCGGGCCAGTCGGCGGCGGCGTAGCGGCTGTCAGCGGTAAGGGTGGGGGCGAGCGTAAAGACCGGCACAGGGCCGGAGCTGGGCACGTGGCTCACCAGCATGTCCATCGCCTGGGCCAGGCGTACCTGCAGTGCCATGCCGCGCTCGGCCAGCGAGGCGCTGGGGTCGGGCAGGTCGTCGGCGAGCAGGGGAGCGTGCGACGGGGACGGGGCCAATTGGGCGGCCAAGCACTCGGGTGGATGCTGCGCCAGACGGGCGAAGCAGGCGCGTAGTTGCAGCGTGGGTTCGGTGGAATCCGCAGACGCCGCGCCGGGGGCGGCCGGAACAGCGCTGGCACCGCGATGGGATGGGCGAGCGGACCACGCCTGCACGGCCCCATGCAGGCCGCGGCCCAGCAGGGCAAGCGCGGCTGCGGCAACAGTGCCCGCCGCCCAGGGGGCCAGCGCGTCCAGGCGCTCGCCTGGTGGCAGGTCCAGTACGTACCAGCCCATCAACAGCGACCACGGTGTACAGAGAGCGTAGAAGACTCGCCGCCAGAGAGTTGCCGGGGTCATGACAGGCCGTCCTCGTGGGTGAGACGTTTGGCGTCCCCGCGGGACGTCACCTCGCCGCGGGCGTTGTCTCGAGGCTTGAACACCGGCCGGAATATCTGCCGCCTGCGCAGATAGCTCCAACGCGGCTCGCGGCGTGAGATCAACGCCACGCCATCCAGCATGTCCAGCTTTCCGTCCATGCTCGATGCGGGTTTGGCATCGGTGAAGATGGGCTTGTTACCCCGGCGATAGATCTCCAGTGCCCTGCGATCAGCGGTATTGAGCGGATCGACCGGAGGTAGTGGATACTCCTCGTCCAGCCTGGGGTTGGCTTCACGCCGCTTCTTGTACTCTGGCAGCACCTTTTCGTGGTAGCGATTGCGACTGGCGATGTACTGTTTGTCCTTCTTCTCCAACAGGGCGTGCATGTTCGTGTAGTCACGCTCGCATTGGGGATCGGTCAACACGAAGCCCGCGCGCGAGTCGTGCACGTACTGCGCCATGAAGGTGCTGACCGCCGTAGTGGGCGCGGGTGCACCCGCCCAGTAACGGTCGTACATCCGCAGGCACTGGTCCTCGCGTGTGATGGCGTTGACAGGGCCTGACTGCAGAAATCTCACCCTCAGCCGGTCCGTGGTCTGGCTGAAAGGCTGGATATAGACGCCCAGCTCTGCATTGGCCTGGTCCAGGTTGATGTGGTCCTGCACCTGGGTGTCCTTGCAGTGGGTCATGAAGGGATGCGCGATAAACCGGGCGCGCGGCAACACGTCTCTTCGCCACCCCATGTAGGTAACGTAGTGGCTGTGCAGCAGGCGCATCAGCGGCGCGCCGCCGCGATGTTGCTGCAGCGTGGCTTGGTGAGCGTTGAAGCTGCGTTGTAGTTCGGGGGAGATGGCGAAGGCGTCGGTGAGACGTCTGGTGGGGAAGACATTCCTCCCCACTAATGGAACACCTGCTGCCAATGCGCGCTCATACATATCGTTGAGTGGAATCTGCGACAGCATGTCGTACTGATCCTGTCGAACCTGATGCTGGCCGAGGTGGGTTCCTTTGCCCTGTGCGTTTGGGCCGTATCCTCCGCCCACGTCCGCATGTACGCCTGGGTACACTATTTCGATCCGGGGCAGCTTGATGTCGCGTTCTACGCCTATGGTGGTCAAGGGGAATGAGTTGCGGGCCTCGTGCCCAGCCACCATATGCACGCATTGCTCGACAAACTGGGGAATGATCAGGTATTCCGGCTTTGCCCAACCCAAGTGGCCATTGAACGGAAACGGGAAGGAGTCTGCGAACGTCACCGAGGCAACCGTGTCGAACAGGCCCATGAAGCGCACCCTGAGTGGAATACCGCACACCTGGGCCTGGCCATCACCCGTCCATTCGATCAGGTGATTCAGGAAGGCTCGCGCTGCTGCTGCGCCTCTCGAGAAGCCGAACAGATCCAGAGTGATCATCGGGATCTTTGGTGCGCCAGGCTTGGGGTTAGCCAGCATCTTTTCCAGCTTGCGTCGCCAGACCTTGATCTGGGCTTTGTCCTGCACTGCAGCGCTGGTATCTTCGATGGTCTCCGGGACAATCACATCCCCCGTGAGGATTCTCGCCAGCTCATTAGCCATGTACAGAAAGGCGAAACGCAAGCGCAGGTCACCGTTGGCGCCGCTCTGTGCGCCGTCCGGATGCGGCTCAACTTCGCCAATATGAGGGAATGGAGTTCCTACGCCTTGTACGTAGAGGCGGAACTGACCTTCCTCCTCCTTCTCACGGCAGGCATCGAACAGTCTAACTACGTTGCTGTGCGCGCCTGTTGGCAGGTCTTCAATTCTATGATTTCGCGTTCCATCGAAAAAAATCGAGAACTGAACATTCATCCAGCACGGAACATTCTCCATGCCGATACTCGCCTTGGCGGGGTTGAACAGTCGAGTTGCGGGTGCATCCTCTGGGAGCCACGCTGTTTCAGTCATCACGACCAATGCCTCTCCGATCGTTGAAGTTCTTATAGGGGAATTCAGCGCCCGGATAGTCAGGATGATTCGGGCCTTTCATGGACGGGATGACCAGCACTTCGTCATCAGCGAAGATGTGTAGCCATGTACGCCCCACGTAGGTGTAGGGGTGCACCGGAACGTATTTCTCTATCCAACGACAGGCCTCTTCCTCCGTTTCAGGTCGATCCACATAGAAAGCTCTGCATCGCCGCCATTTCGCACGGACTGTGAGTCCTGGATGCCACCGTTGCGGCAGACTGATCGCGCCGAGTACGGTGCTTCCGCCAGTCCCGGCAATATCTCCACCTCGACCGTTTACGTAAACGACGTCCACGTACGTGTCGGTCGGCTCATAGTCCATCGACGTCAAACTGCCACCGACGCGCGCGTTGGGGTCTGAACTTCGCTCCGGAGGCTTGCAGCTCGTCAAGGTGAGCACGACGGCAGCGAGCGCGGCTATGTGCATTGCACCGCGCCTATGGGGACTACGGGGCTTCATCAACGCGCATGCGGAAGAATCTGCTGGCTCGGTTCGCATGCAATGTGCGCTGCCGGGAGTCGTCAGGGAGCGCGCATCCAGTGTGCGCGACACCCCCTGCATGCCAAAGATCACCTTCGCTTTCTCGGGAAGCCAGGACAATTCACTCATCTCGACCAATGCCTCTGCGCTTGTTGAAGCTCTTGTAGGGGGACTCGGCTCCTGGATAGTCAGGATGTCCTGGGCCCAACATTG
>NZ_QAIW01000364.1:0-4178 GCF_003061285.1 Stenotrophomonas sp. HMWF003
GACAGCGCGACGTCGATGCTGCCGTGCGGCGTGAATTTCAGTGCGTTGCCCAGCAGGTTGTTCAGGATCTGGCGGAGTGCGGCGGCGTCGATCCACAGCAGCGGCAGCGGGTCGGGGTGTGTTCGCAGTGACAGCTGCAGGCCGTTGGCGTGGACGCTGGGGCGCACCGCGTCAACGCAGTCGCTGGCCAGCAACCGGACGTCGTGCCAGTCCGGCGCGGGCCGGAAGTGCCCGGCCGCCATGCGTGAGTAGTCCAGTGCGTGGCCGAGCAGATGGCGCAGGCCGTTGCCTGCCGCGCGCGCCGCGTTGACCAGCTGGCGTTGGCCGGGGTCCAGGCCGGACTGGCTCAGCAGGTCCACCGACGTCACCAGCGCCTGCGCGGCATTGCGTACCTCGTGGCTCATCACGCCGATGAAGTGCGCCTGGCGGCGCTCGCTGCGTTGCGCCGACTGCTGGGTGCGCAGCAGCCAGAAGGCCGTGGCCAGCAGCAGCGACAGCGCGGCGCCCGCCCCCAGCGCCTGCCACTGGTAATGCCGGATCAGGGTGCCCATCGGCGGAATGCTGAGGTAGGTGGTGCGTGCCATGCGCTGCAGCACCTGGGCGTGCTGCTGGGGGGTGATCGCCTGCATCGCTGCGTCGATCTCATTGATCATCCCTTCATCGGCGCTGCGCGCCACCAGGTGGATCGTCGCCGGCAGGTCGTCGGGCGCGCGATGCAGCAGCAGGGTGTCGAACTCGCGGCGCACCAGTGGCCGCATCAGCACGTCCAGCCCGAGCGCGGCGTCGGTCACGCCGGTTTCCACCGCCGACAGTGCATCGGGCAGGTCAGCCACCGCGATCACCTGCAATTGCGGGTAATGCCGGCTCAGCCAGGTGCCATAGCGACTCCCGCGGACCACGGCGATGCGGTGGGGCGTGCCGTCGCCCAGCGTGACCTGCGCGCGTTGGGCGTGTCGACTGGCCAGCAACGCCTCGCCGCTGTAGTAGGCGGGCGAGGCGCTCAGCGGGCACGGCGGGCGGTCGGGCAGGCCGACCATGAGCATCAGGTCGGCGCGCTCGTCGCACAACGCCTGCACCGCCGCCCGGCTGGACGGTTCCATGTGTTCATCGAAGGCAAGCCCGGTGCGCGCGCTCACCAGTGCGGCGTAGCCATGCGCCAGGCTGGCGTGGCGGCCCGGGATGGCCTCGCGCGAGAGGGTGCGGTACTGGCCGGGATCGAGCGCCACCCGCACCGTGCGCGGCGTGGCCGAGGCGCCGGCGGACAGGGGCGCGGCCAACGCTGCGATCACCAGCAGACAATGCCAGCGGCCGCTCATAGCGGGGCCAGCTGCGGACGCAGGGTAAACAGGTCGCGATCACTGCGCAGGCCCAGCTTGCGGAATGCGGCCTGCTTCTGGGTGCTGATGGTCTTGATGCTGCGATGGCGGTGCAGGGCGATCTCGCTTACGGTCAGGCCGGACAGGCACAGCCGCAGTACATCGCGTTCGCTGCGTGACAGGCTGGCGTCGGGAAGTGCCTGGCCGAACTCCGACGGCACCCTGCACTGGCCAGTGGCCACCTGGGCAACGGCGTTGGACAACGCGTCCAGGCGCTCGGTCTTGGTCACCATGCCGGCCGCGCCGGCGCGCAGCACCGCCGACAGCATCACCCGGCTGGCGTGCGCGGTGAACAGCAGCAGGCGGACGGCAGGGAAACGGTCCCGCAGCAGTGCCAGCAGGTCCTTGCCGGTCAGGTCATTGCCAGCCAACGTGTAGTCGACCACCGCCACGTCCACGGGCACGCGCGCCAGCGTGGCGATCAGGTCGTCGCTGTGTGCATGGCTGCCGACGACGTCGAAACGGGGGTCGGAAGACAGGTGGACGAAGCTGCCGTGCCGGACAACGTCGTGGTCGTCGAGCAGGGCGATCTTCAGGGTGCAGGGGGAGGCCTGTCCGCTCATGGGATCTGTTTGCTGTTGGACAAAGGAAAGCACGCGAAGGAGAGTGTTTCGGAATTCTCCTCGCTTGGCTGTGCGGCAATGCCGCTTCCTTGCGCATTTGCGACGATTCCTATGTTCAGTTCGCGAGCGCCGTCACTATCCGGTCGAATCCTCTTCGTCGTGGGAGAGTGGGATCGGTGCTGCGTGGCGCGCTCAGCGCCGTTCGCGATCGAGCAGCCGTGCGAAGCGCGCGGCCAGTTCGCCCACCAGGGGATCGGCGCCGGGCCGGTGCAACAGGGCGATTTCCATGCTTTCAACCGGCGGCAGGCCCTGTCGCCGGGTGAGCACGCGATGGTCGCTGGTGGTGGCGCGCGCGGGCAGGAGGCTGATGCCCATGCCGTCGGCAACCGCGCCCTGGATGCCGCTGAGGCTGGAACTGGTGAAGCTGATGCGCCAGCGTCGGCCCATGGCCTCGACGGCGGCGATCAGATCGTCGCGGTACAACCCGAGCGGCGGGAAGGTCACCAGCGGGATCGGGTCCAGGCCGATGCAGGGACTGCGGGCGCTGTCGATCCAGCGCATCGGCTCGGGCCAGCAGGCCACGGCCTGCCGGCTGTTACGGCGTTGCTTGATGAGCACCAGGTCCAGTTCGCCATGGTCGTAGCCATTGGCCAGGTCCCGGCTCAATCCGCTGGTGACCTCCAGTTTCACCTGAGGGTGGCGGCGATTGAAGCTGGCCAGCAGGCGGGTGGTGCGGGCATTGACGAAATCCTCCGGCACCCCGAGGCGCACGGTGATCGCCACGGTCGCCCCGGCCAGCGCCTGCAGCATCTGCTCATTGAGGGCCAGCATCTGCCGCGCGATGCCCAGCAGGGTCTGCCCGGCATCGGTGGGGTGCACTTCGCGGTTGCCGCGCACCAGCAGCGGATGCCCGGCCATGTCTTCCAGGCGGCGGATCTTCTGGCTGATCGTCGACTGCGTGGAATGCAGGCGCGCGGCCGCCGTGGTGAAGCTGCCGCAGTCGGCGACGGTGACGATGGCGCGCAGCAGGTCCAGGTCGAACAGGCTGCGATTGGATGTGGCGGGGGAAGTCACGGTGCCATCCGCATCTGGCAGGGGCTGGAGTTCTAGCATGGCGCCGTGGGGGCGGCAAACGCGGCGCGTCTCAGCCGCCGCCGCGTGCCAGGCTGCGGGCCACCCGTTGCCCAGCATCGCGCAGTTTGTCCTGCAGCGCCGGTGGACCCAGGACCTCGAACTCCAGGTCCAGTGCCATCAACCAGTACACGATGGCGCCCGAGGGACTGGCGCTACAGCGCAGCAGGCAGCGTTGCGCGTCGACGTGTTCCAGCTCGCCTGCGGCGTCGGGAATCTGCCGGCGCATGGTCGCCAGTGGCGCGTGCAGGATGATCCGTGCCGGTTCGCTGGAGTGCGCCAGCGACAGCGACTGGGCCACCCAGGTGCGCAGATCGCCGTTGCCCGGGCCCGCGCGCGGGCTGAAGTGCTCGCCGACCACCGGGGTCGCGGTGATGCGGTCGATTCGGAAGGTGCGCCAGTCTTCGCGCGCGGTGCACCAGGCCACCAGATACCAGCGCCGTTCGGCATGCACCACGCCGTGCGGCTCCACGCGCCGCTGGCTGGGCTGGT
The DNA here is from genome assembly GCF_003061285.1 of Stenotrophomonas sp. HMWF003. Lineage (NCBI taxonomy): Bacteria > Pseudomonadati > Pseudomonadota > Gammaproteobacteria > Lysobacterales > Lysobacteraceae > Stenotrophomonas > Stenotrophomonas sp. HMWF003. Next base: position 3,563 of record NZ_QAIW01000364.1, read on the forward strand.
CGTTGCGGTCGGCGTAGTGCAGATGCAGCTGCAACTGGTCGCGGCAGGCACCGGCAAGCAACGCCAGCAGTCCGGCATCCACCACCGGGCCGGAAGGACCCAGCGGCAGGATCGCCGACCCCAGTGCATCCAGCCGCCGACGCAGGCGCGGTGGCATGACCTGTTCGAGCTTGACCAGCGCGGTGACCGCGGTCTGCTCGATGCCGCTGACAGTGCCGGTCACGGCGGTGCGCAGGGCCACCGCCGTGGCCAGGGCTTCGTCGTCGTCCAGCAGCAGCGGGGGCAGGGCGCGCCCGGCCCGGAATGCGTACCCGCCGGCCACGCCGCTGCTGGCCTGGATCGGGTAGCCCAGCTGGCGCAGCCGGTCGATATCGCGGCGCAGGGTGCGCGGGTGGACGCCGGTGCGCTCGGCCAGCGCGGTGCCGGCCCAGTGTGGCCGCGATTGCAGCAGGGACAGCAGGCTGAGCAGGCGGGTGGAGGAGGTGAGCATGGCGGCAGTGTGCGCGACGATCGCGGACAGAAGGTGTCCGCAATGGTGGCTAGCCTGTGGGTGTGGTGCAAGGCCCCTGCGGCCGCACCGTCCCATCCAGTCCAACCACACGGAGTTCCGCATGTC
>NZ_QAIW01000364.1:4188-6280 GCF_003061285.1 Stenotrophomonas sp. HMWF003
CACGCCGGTCGCCTGCGCCCTGGCCGAACTGGCCGTGCCCCACGAACGCGTCCGGATCGACATCCGCACCGGCGAACAGCGCACGCCGCAGTACCTGGCCATCAACCCCAATGGCAAGGTGCCGTGCCTGGTGGTCGATGGCACCCCGTTGTTCGAGGGCCTGGCCATCCTGCAGTGGCTGGGCGCGCAGCATGGCGTAGCGCAGGGGCTGTGGCCGCAGGACGGCACGCCCGAACGCCTGGAGGCGCTGTCGTGGACCACGTGGGCCTACGTGACCTATGCCGCGTTGTTGAACCGGCTGTGGCTGGCTACCCGCGACGAGGCGTTGCGCAGCCACGAGCACGCCGCTGCGGCACTGGCCGGGGTCAACGAGCTGCTGGACCTGCTGGAGGCGCGGCTGGCGGGGCGCGAATGGATGCTGGGCGAAGCGTACTCGCTGGTCGATCTGGTGGTGGGCTCCGTGGTGGGCTACGGCGTCTACTTCGGTGCCGACGTCGAGGCGCATCCGCAGGTCAAGCAGTGGTTGGGACGGCTGCAGGCCCGCCCGGCGATGCAGGGCGAGGTCTAAGGGGGGGGCGGCACTGCCCGGCGCGCACGCTGCCGGGCAGTGCATTGCATTTGATTGCTGCATGTCGAACATGCCGAGATTTAACTGGTGCATGTCATCGCCATCGCCGTATGGTGGCGCTGACCTCCCTGATCGTGTCCCGCCAATGAAACCCTCGCTGTGCGCCTTGCTTCCGACCTTGTTGATGCTGGCTGCGCCGGCCTTCTCCGCCGAGCAGGCCGATCTGATCATCCGCCAGGCCACGGTGGTCGATGTGGAGCATGCCCGCACGCAGCCCAACCAGAGCGTGGTGGTGCGCGGCGCCGACATTGTCGCCGTCGGCGAGGACAAGGCCATCGCGCGGCAGTGGCGCGCGCCGCGCCAGGTCGATGCCAAAGGCCGCTACCTGATTCCCGGTCTGTGGGACATGCACGTGCATTTCGGCGGTGGCCCGGAGCTGATTGAAGAGAACAAGGCGCTGCTGCCGCTGTACATCGCCCATGGCATCACCACCATTCGGGACGCCTCCGGCGATCTGCCCGCGCAGGTGCTGCAATGGCGGGGGCAGATCCGCGACGGCAGCCTGATGGGGCCGCAGCTGTTTACCTCCGGCGCCAAGATCGAAGGCGTGAAGCCGGTCTGGAAGGGCACCATCGAGGTCGGCAACCAGGCCGATCTGGATGCGGCCTTCGTGCGGCTGAAGGAAGACAAGGTCGATTTCGTCAAGATCACCGACAGCGCGCTGACCCCGGACCTGTTCCTGGCGGCGGTGCGCGGTGCGCGTGCCAACGGCCTGCGTGCCTCGGGCCACATTCCGATGGCGTTGACCGTGCAGCAGGCAGTGGACGCCGGCATCAGCTCCATCGAACACCTGGACTATGCGTACAAGGCCGGGGTCAAGGACGAAGCGGAGATTGCAGCGGCCTTCGCGGACAAGCGCATCGATCGCGCCGAAGCCAACCGGCAGCTGGACGCCGGCTTCGACCCGGCCACGGCGATGGCGGCCTACCGCGGCTTCGCGGCCAAGGGTGTGTACGTCACGCCCACGCTCAACGGCGGGCGCATCCTGGATTTCCTCGATCAGGATGACCATGCCAACGACCCGTACCTGGCCTACATCGGGCGCAAGCTGCAGGCGACCTACGCCTGGCGCGTCGAGCGCGCCGCCAAGGCGACGCCGGCGCAGATCGAGGCGCGCCATCGCGAGTATCACCAGGTGGCCGCGGTGCTGCCGATGCTGCAGCAGGCCGGTGTCACGATCATGGCCGGCACCGATGCCGGCTTCCTCAACTCGTTCAACTATCCGGGCATCGGCCTGCACGACGAACTGCGCCTGTTCGTGACCGAAGGGTTGACCCCCGCGCAGGCACTGTCGGCGGCAACGCGGGCAGGGCCGTCGTGGTTCGGCATGCTGGATCGCTATGGCGGCATCGCGGCCGGCAAGGCGGCCGACATGGTGCTGTTGGACGCCAACCCGCTGCAGGACATCACCGCCACCCGCCGCATCGACACCGTGCTGCTGCGTGGCCAGGTGTACGACCGCAA
>NZ_QAIW01000364.1:6290-11130 GCF_003061285.1 Stenotrophomonas sp. HMWF003
CCCGGGCCAAGGTGGCGGCGTGGCAGGCCGCAGCGAAGTGAGTGCGTCGCCCCGGCAGTGATCGGCAGGGGCGGCGTGACGTCGTCGCGCGCCGTGCATCACCGCGCGGCGATGGCGCGGCCCAGTGCCGCGCTGGCCTCCAGGTGCGCGTCCGGCGCGGTGGTGTCCACTTCCAGCAGCAACGTGGACGACACTACCGGTGCGCCGCAGTAGTCGAAGATGCCGGTGTCGATCTGGGTCTTCATGGCGGTCTCGTACCCGCGTTTGGTCCACGTGCGCTGGTCTGCACCGCCCAGGCCGACCAGATGCACCTGCAGGCGCGACAGCTTCTTCTCCACGCGACCGCTGCTGTCGTCGTAGGCCCAGCCGTTGGAAAAGACCCGGTCGATCCAGCCCTTGAGCTGGGCGGGCATCGCCCACCAATACACCGGAAACACCAGCACCAGTGTGTCGGCACGGTCCAGGCGCGCCTGCTCGGCCAACACGTCGGCGGGGAACGGCTGCCGCCGCTGGTGGCCGTCCAGGTCGGCCTGGGTAAAGCGGGGGTCGAAGCCTTCGCTGGCCAGATCGGCCATCTCGACGGTCGCTGCCGGGCGGGTGCTGGTGATCCCGTCGCGGATCCGTGCGGCCACGGTGTGGGTGAGGGAATCCGGGTTGGGGTGGGAGGTGACGATCAGGGTGTGCATGGGGGAGATCCGGGTGGCAAGGGGAGGGTGTATACTTTTGGTAAGTTACGAACTGTAAGTTACGATTGGTATATAGCCATGTCAAGCCACCCGTCTGAACCTGTGGATGCCGCGCCCCGTCGCCGGCTGAGTCGCGCCGACCGTCAGCAGCAACTGCTGACCGAAGCCTGGCGGCTCGTGCGCGAGGAGGGCACCGACGCCCTGACGCTGGGGCGGCTGGCCGAGCGCGCCGGCGTGACCAAGCCGGTGGTGTACGACCATTTCGGCACCCGCGCCGGATTGCTGGCCGCCCTGTACCGCGATTTCGACCAGCGTCAGGACCTGGTGTTGCAGGCGGCCCTCGCCGCCGCCGGCCCGACCCTGCAGGAAAAAGCCGACGTGATCGCACAGGCATACGTGGCGTGCGTGCAGACCCAGGGGCGCGAGATTCCCGGCGTGGTGGCGGCGCTGGCCGGTTCGCCGGAGCTGGCGCGGGTCAAGCGCGAGTACGAGACGGTGTTCATCGAGCAGTGCCGCGCGCTGTTGGCGCCGTTCGCGCGAGCTGGCACGCTGCCGTCGGCGGGGCTATGGGCAATGCTGGGGGCGGCGGAAGGCGTGTCGTATGCCGCCGTCAACGGCGACATCACCGTGGCGCAGGCACAGCGTGAGTTGGCCGAGACGATCGTGTCGATGGTGGCGCGCGCCTGAGCGCAGGGCGTGCATGGTCCACGCTGCGTGCGCTGCTTATGAAATATGCAGGGCTGCATATGCCACGGCGCGCAGCGGTGACCCCGATAGCACGCGCGCAGTTCCCTGCGGCGTATGTCATCGCGATGTCAGTGCCAAGCGGCGTCATGAATTGTTTAGTGACATGCGGGTGGCGTCTACGCGCGACGCCCAACTTCGCACGCGCTGCTAACCCGCGCACGCCTACGGTGCAGTCACCGGCATCATTTCGTTGCCGAACACCGGAGATGCACAGATGGGTACCAACCAGAACCCGCAGCAGAACCAACAGAACCAGCAGGACAAGAACCAGCCGGGTCAGCAAGGCCAGCAACAGCAGCAGCGCGATCCGCAGCGCCAGGGCCAGCAGCAACAGCAGGACCAGGATCAGGACCAGAAGCGCGAGCGCGCCGGTCAGCAGGGCGGGCAGGACGAAGAAGAATAAGTCGGCTGCCGGTTGAACACTGCGCAGCGGCCCGGCCGGTTGGTCGGGCCGCTGCATTTTCAGACGACGGAAACGGATACATACCGTCACATTGATCTATGTGATAAGCATTCGCATTTGGGGTAGACTGCGTTGTCTCCATGTGAAGAGGGCGGCGTAGCCCAGGCTGCCGCCCCTGAGTGCCCATGACGTTGTCTTCTGCGGCCCGCCGCCGCTTCTACGCCTTGCTGCCCGTTGCCGGTCTGATGGTGGGACTGGCCTGCACGCCGCCCAGCGCATCGGCACAGCAACGCAACCCGCAGCAGCGGGTGAGCAACACCATCTTCGAGCAGAAAGCGGAAAGCTATCGCTTCGAGCGCTTCACTCTGGACAGCCCGGATGGCCAGCGCCGCTGGCAGGTCAACGTAGGCATCCCGTTGCGCGCCGGCAACGCGCCCGCCCCGGTGCTGTACATGCTCGACGGCAACGCCGCCGCCATGGTGATGGACCAGCCGCTGCTGGCCGAGCTGGCCGCGCGCAAGGCCGCGCCAGTACTGGTGTTCATCGGCTACGACAACGATCTGCGTATCGACTCGCCCGCGCGCACCACCGACTACACCGCCTGGATCGACCGCGCCGACGATGAAGGCGGGCAGCCGACCGTGGTGGGCGGGGGCGCGTTTGCATTCCAGGACCTGATCGAACGCCGGATCAAGCCGAAAGTGGAGAAGCGCGCCACCATCGACCGCCAGCAGCAGGCGCTGTGGGGCCACTCGCTGGGCGGCCTGTTCGTGCTGAGCAGCCTCTACACCCGCCCCGCTGCATTCCAGTACTACCTGGCCGCCAGTCCTTCGTTGTGGTGGAGCCAGGGTGCGCCGCTGGGCGACATGGAGCGCCAGTTCCTGGAGAACCAGCATGGCCAGAAGGCCCGCGTGTGGCTGATGCTCGGGGGTGCCGAACGCGTCGGCGACCGCGGCAAGCGCGACATGAGCAATCCGCGCGTGGTCGCGCATCTGCGGCGCATCGGCGGTGCCACCCCGGACGCGGCGATGCAGCTCTCCCGGCGCCTGGCCAAGGTGCCCGGCCTGGAGGTGCAGTACCGCGAGTTCGACGGGCTGGGCCATGGCCCGATGCTGCCGGCCTCGCTGCAGGCGGCGCTCAGTGTGCTGTACGGCGTTGAAGATCGCAGCCGCACCGCACCGACGCAACCCTGGCCCTTTCCGTGATCGGCACGGCCTGGCCGTGCACCCCCGCTACCCAGGCTTTCCGTGCGCCTTTGCACCGGCCCAGGCAACCAATGAACCGCCGCGCGCTGCGCGGTACCCCGTGCAAGGAGCCTGTCATGTCATTCCGTTCTTCCCTCCGTCTCACCACCCTGGCCGCCGGCCTGCTGCTGGCCGTCGCCGGCAATGCGCAGCCCGTGTTCGACCAGCCCGCCAGTGTGTTCAAGGGCGAAGTTGTCTCGCGCGGCGAGAACGTCGTGCCGGGCAGCAGTGCCGAAGTGATCGGCCGCGGCTTCGTGCCGGGCCAGCAGGTCAGCCTGCTGCGGGGCGACACCGTGCTCAATGGGCAGCCGCTGACCGTGGACGCGGAAGGCAACTTCAAGACCCAGTTGCAGATTCCCGCCGACGCCGTGCCGGGTACCCACCCGGTGGTGGTGCGCGCCAGCCAGCCGGCCGCAGCGGCCGTGCTCAAGCTGCGCGTGTCGCCGCAGCTGCCGCTGTCCGGGCAGGAGCAGTTCACCACCCAGTCCAACAAGCTGGTGCAGGGCCTGTACCAGTCGGCCTACAGCCCGGCCAGCAACGCTGTCTTCGTGACCTCGGCCGTGGGCCGCCCGCCGGTGACCCAGTCGCAGCTGCTCAAGGTGGACCCGAAGACGCTCAAGGTGGTCAAGGCGATCACGCCCGCGCAGGTGCCTGACGCCAAGGGCGGCAGCGTCTATGCCGTGTACGGCGTGGGCGTGGACGATGCCAACGGCAACGTGTGGGTGACCAATACCCGCCAGGACAGCATCGCGGTCTACCGCCAGGCCGATCTGTCGCTGGTGCACCAGTTCCCGGTCGGCACGGTGCCGCACGCGCGCGACGTGGTGGTGGATGCCAAGCACGGCAAGGTGTTCGCCTCGGCGACCGGCGAAGACCATCTGTCGGTGTTCGATGCGAAGACCTTCAAGGCGCTGGAACCGATCACGCTGGCCTCGGGCGTGGACGATGAGAAGTTCGTTCCGATGAGCCTGGTGCTGGACGAAGCCAGCGGCAAGCTGTTCACCGTCAGCATCGGCACGCCCGAAGCGGCGGTGATCGACGTGGCCAGCGGCAAGGTCGACAAGGTGATCGACCTGGGCAACTCGATCAGCGCCTCCGGCGTGGCCTATGACGCGCAGCAGAACCGGTTGTATGTGGCCTCGCAGGGCACCGACAACCTGCTGATCGTGGACGTCGCCAGCGGCAAGGTGCTGCATGACGTCGCAGTGGGTGCCGGTGCGCTGAACGTTGCCTTCGACCCGAAGGCGGGCCTGGCCTACGTGACCAACCGCGGTGCCGGTACCGTGACCGTGGTGGACCGCAACGGCAAGGTGGTCGGCAACCTGGACGGCGGCACCTTCCCCAACCATGTGCGTGCCGACGGCAAGGGCAACGTGTTCGCGGTGAACAAGTCGCGCGGCGCCGACGATGCCAAGGGCGACCGCATCACCCGCATCGCGCTGCGCCAGCGTTGAGCCAACGGGCAGGGTGGTCACCGATCGCCCTGCCGAAGGAGTCATGATGAAAACCCGTTCTTCCCTGCGGTTGTTGCCGCTCGCCATGGCCGTGGCACTGGCCGCCTGCAGTGGCCCGGCCACCCCGCCGGCCGCCGACGCGCCAGCGGCCACCGCGCCCGCCGCCGAAAGCTCTGCGGCCGACGCATTGCCTGCCGGCTGGACGCGGCTGGACGGCGGCGCATTGCCTAGCCTGGTTGGCCAGGCCGCCGTGCTGCCGGCCAAGGTGCGGTCCGATGATGGCGCCGAGGTCGAGGTGGATGACAC
>NZ_QAIW01000365.1:0-513 GCF_003061285.1 Stenotrophomonas sp. HMWF003
CGCGTGCACATGGCCGCGCTGGGCGCCCCGATCGTCGGCGACGACCTGTACCCGACGCTGCGCCCGGCGGGCGAGGGCACAGCCGAGCCACCGCTGCAGCTGCTGGCCCAGGCGCTGGCCTTCATCGACCCGCTGACCGGCGAGCCGCGTCATTTCAGCAGCGCCCGGCAGCTGGACGCCGGGTGGGGTGCGGTGGATGCCGACGGCTGACAGGACCCGGGCACTGCCGGCCGCGGGCGGCTCCCCGCGATAAACCCCGGTAGTGCCGGCCGCTGGCCGGCTCCCCGTAATGCTGGGATTTCATGGGAGCCGGCCAGCGGCCGGCACTACCAGGGACGTTCGGATTTCATGGGGAGCCGGCCAGCGGCCGGCACTACCAGGGACGTTCGGATTTCATGGGAGCCGGCCAGCGGCCGGCACTACCGGGGACGTTCGGATTTCATGGGAGCCGGCCAGCGGCCGGCACTACCGGGGACGTTCGGATTTCATGGGGAGCCGGCCAGCGGCCGGCAC
>NZ_QAIW01000365.1:552-9610 GCF_003061285.1 Stenotrophomonas sp. HMWF003
CTACCGGGGACGTTCGGATTTCATGGGGAGCCGGCCAGCGGCCGGCACTACCCGTGTGGATTACGCGTTCACCTGCGTCCCGTTCAGCGCCCTGAACGCTTCGCCAGCCAGCGGTCCAGTTCGGCCGCGAACGCCTGCCGTTCGCGCGGCCCCAAGGGCGGGGGGCCGCCGGTCTGCACGCCGGCACCGCGCAGTTCCTCCATGAAATTGCGCATCGACAGGCGCTCGGCCATGTTGTCGGGGGTATACAGCTGCCCGCGCGGGTTCAGCGCCACGGCCTGTTTGGCAATCACCAGCGCGGCCAGCGGGATGTCCTGGGTGACCACCAGGTCGCCGGCGGCCACCCGCTCGACGATGGCGCTGTCGGCCACGTCCAGCCCGGACGGCACCTGGAGGAAGTCGATCACCCGCGAGGGCGGGGTGCGCAGCCAGTGGTTGGCCACCAGGGTCAGCGGCACCTTTACGCGCTCGGCCGCCCGGAACAGGATCTCCTTGATCACCCCGGGGCAGGCGTCCGCATCAACCCAGATGCGGCATGTGGCGGAACTTGAATCGGGCATTTGGCTGATCTTAAGGTAGGAAAAGTCTGAATGGGGCGCGCGAAATCGTGTAGGATGCGCCAATCCCTTGTCCCGTCAGGCGTGACGGGGGGATGGCTGAATAAACCAGCTATCGCTTTTTAGGTAAAACACGAGTATCGTCACCCACACTGTGTTTGCTAGGGTCACCGTGAATCGTGGCCTGGTGCAGTTGATCTCACGATCTGCTCATCGATCCGCTTTACCAACGCCTGCAACTCAGTCTCGGCTCCGATAAGCGGCGGCCGCGATTATTTCAACTATTGTTTCAGGAGTTAGTACATGTCTGATCGTCAGCAGGGCACCGTGAAGTGGTTCAACGACGCCAAGGGCTTCGGCTTCATCACCCCGGAAAGCGGCCCGGACCTTTTCGTGCACTTCCGTGCCATCCAGGGCACCGGCTTCAAGTCGCTGCAGGAAGGCCAGAAGGTGACCTTCGTCGCCGTGCAGGGCCAGAAGGGTATGCAGGCTGATCAGGTGCAGGCGGTCTAATCGACCCCCCGCTACCGTCAGGTTGCAATGAAACGCCGGGAGCGAAAGCTTCCGGCGTTTTTTATGCGCGGTGTTTTTTCATCCGTGGACGGCCGATGACATCGGCAGGGCGCGTACCTCGTTACGATGTCGCTTTGAACCTGCGGACCCGTCAATGATCAAGGTGCACCATCTGGACCACTCGCGCTCGCAGCGCGTGTTGTGGATGCTCGAAGAGCTGGGCCTGCCGTACCAGCTGGTCAACTACCAGCGCGATCCCACCACCTGGCTGGCGCCGCAGGCGCTGCGCGAGATCCACCCGCTGGGCAAATCGCCGGTGCTGCAGGACGACACCCTGGTGTTGGCCGAGTCCGGGGCCATCCTGGAATACCTCGCCGACCGCTACGACAGCGCTCGCCAGCTGTCGCCCGAACTGCTGCCGGCCCAGGCCGCCGAGCGCCTGCGCTACCGCTACTGGATGCACTACGCCGAGGGCTCGGCGATGCCGCCGTTGCTGTTGAGCCTGGTGTTCGCACGCGTGCGCAAGGCACCCATGCCGTTCTTCGCCAAGCCGATTGCCCGTGGCATCGCCGACAAGGTGATGAAGGGGTTCGTGGGCCCGCAGCTCAAGCTGCACCTGCAGTGGATGGAGCGCGAGCTGGGCCAGTCGCCGTGGTTCGCCGGCGAACGCTTCACCGCTGCCGACATCCAGATGAGCTTCCCGATCCAGGCGGCCGCCTCGCGCGCGGGCAGCATGGACGCGTACCCGAAACTGCAGGGCTTCCTGCAGCGCATCGAACAGCGCCCGGCCTACCAGCGCGCCACCGAGCGCGGCGGGGCGCTGGACCTGGGCGCGGGCGCGGCATGAACTTGCGGGGGCGTGGCCGCGCCCCCATCTGGTGAGCATGGATACCCACCCCCTGCGCTTCGACAACCGATTCATCGGCGACCTTCCCGGCGACGAGGAAACCGGCCCGCGCGTGCGCGAGGTGCGCGGTGCCGCGTGGTCGTCGGTGATGCCCACGCCGGTCGCCGCGCCACAGTTGCTGGCGCTTTCCACCGACGTTGCCGACCTGCTGGGCCTTGGCCCGGACCTCACCGGCAGCCCGGATTTCGCGCGGGTGTTCGGCGGCAACGCGCTGTACGCCGGCATGCAGCCGTGGGCGGCCAACTACGGGGGCCACCAGTTCGGGCACTGGGCCGGGCAGCTCGGCGATGGCCGCGCCATTTCACTGGGCGAACTGCTGGCCCCGGACGGCGCGCGCTGGGAGCTGCAACTGAAAGGGGCCGGGCGCACCCCGTATTCGCGCGGCGCCGATGGCCGCGCGGTGCTGCGCTCGTCCATCCGCGAATTCCTGTGCAGCGAAGCGATGCACCACCTGGGCGTACCGACCACGCGTGCGCTGAGCCTGGTGGGCACCGGCGATGCAGTGGTGCGCGACATGTTCTACGACGGCCACCCGAAGGCCGAACCCGGCGCGGTGGTGTGCCGGGTGGCACCGTCGTTCATCCGCTTCGGTACCTTTGAACTGCCGGCCTCGCGCGGCGACGTGGCCCTGCTGCGGCAGCTGGCCGACGCCTGCATCGCGCGTGATTTCCCGGCGCTGGCCGATGCCGGCGCGCAGCGCTATGCGCAGTGGTTCGCGCAGATCTGCGAGCGCACCGCGATCCTGGTGGCGCACTGGATGCGGGTCGGCTTCGTGCATGGGGTGATGAACACCGACAACATGTCCATCCTGGGCCTGACCATCGACTACGGCCCGTATGGCTGGGTGGACGACTACGACCCCGACTGGACCCCGAACACCACCGACGCGCAGGGCCGTCGCTACCGCTTCGGCACCCAGCCGCAGGTGGCGTACTGGAACCTGACCCGGCTGGCGCAGGCACTTTCGCCGCTGTTTGACGATGTCGCGCCGCTGCACGACGGGCTGGCCCGTTTCCAGGCCGTGCACGCCGAGCGCGAGCGCGCGGACATCGCCGCCAAGTTCGGCCTGGCCCACTGCAGCGACGACGACGTGGCGATGATGGCGGCCTGGCGGCAGATCCTGCAGGACGGCGAGATGGACATGACGCTGGCCTTCCGCGGCCTGATGGCGCTCGATCCGCAGGCGCCGTCGGTGCAGGTGCTGGCCGAGGCCTTCTACAGCGACGTGCGGCGCGAGGCCGTGTTGCCCGCGTTGCAGGTCTGGCTGCAGCAGTACGCCGCGCGTCTGCGCGCCGATCCGCTGGATGCGGCCACGCGCCAGCAGCGGATGGCCGGTGCCAATCCGGTGTATGTGCTGCGCAACTGGCTGGCGCAGGAAGCCATCGAACAGGCCGAGCAGGGCGACATGAGCGGTGTGCACACGCTGCTGGAGGTGCTGCGCACCCCCTACGAGGTGCAACCGGGCCGCGCGCACTTCGCCGGCAAGCGCCCCGACTGGGCACGCGACAAGGCCGGTTGTTCGATGCTGTCCTGCAGCTCCTGAGCCCGGCTGCGCGGCATGCCGCGCCTGCACCGCCAATCTCCTGACGGACACGCCACCGCACGCCGCAGCGCCTGCGGTGGCCGTTGGCGTGCCTGCGCCTACGACAATGGTCGTAGTGGTGAAATCCGATAATCGCACACGTAGTCGATAAACGCACTTGAATGGTGCAGTGCGATAAACCTACTTTCAATCCCGTTCCAAGCGATCCACCTCTGGCGGGCGAGGGCAGTGCCCACACGGTACTGAAGCCAGGTGCAGGGGAAAGACCGCCGGAGACCCTTTCCCTGTGCGGAGCCTGCGCATGCGTTGCCGTCTGTCTGTTGTTTCCCTGTCCCTGCTTGCGGTGCTGCCGTCGCTGGCGCTGGCCTACCAGGCCGAGCCGCCGCGCGAGGCGCTGCAGGTGCTGCACGTGGTCCGCTACGCCGACGACGCCGCACCCGGGTCGCTGCGCTGGGCGATCACCACCGCCAACCAGGCCCCGGGCCACTACCGCATCGAGATTGACGCGGTGGGCAGCGCGCCGTATGTGATCCGCCCGGCCTCGCCGCTGCCGGAGATCGTCGGCCCGGTGCAGATCGTCGGCACCCCGTGGGCGAGCGCCGGCCAGTACGTTGCCATCGACGGCGCCGGCTACGTCACCGGCACCGGCACCGATGCCTGCCCGGGTGCAGAGCCGGGCCAGTCCGGCACCAACGTGCGCACCACCACGCTGCCGGGCCTGGTCCTGCGTGACACCACCGGCGTGGCGCTGAGCGGTCTTGAGATCCGCAACTTCTGCATCGGCGTGCTGATCAACCGCAGCAGCCACAGCGACATCCACGACAACCGCATCGTGGCCAACAAGGGCGGCGCCGGCATCATGCTCACCGGCGACGACGGCAAGGGCCAGTCCACCGCCACCACCACCGTGCACAACCGCATCGTACGCAACCAGTTCGTCGACAACGGCGACGGGTTGGAATTGACCCGCGGCGCGGCCTGGAACCTGGTGGCCGACAACCTGTTCCAGTCCACCGCCGCCAACCCGGAGCCGTCGCAGGGCATCGAAATTCTGTGGGGCAACGACAACACGGTGGTGCGCAACCGCTTCGTCGACTACTCCGACGGCCTGCAGATCAACTGGGGCAACCGCAACTACATCGCGGCCAACACCTTCACCGGCAACTCGATCGGGGTCAGCGTCACCGGCAGCGACAACGTGCTGGACGGCAACACGATCACCGGCAACGGGATCGGCATCGCGGTGCGTCCGCAGCCGGTAAGCGCACCAAACCGCTTCAGCGCCAACCAGATGGTCGGCAACGGGCTGAAGATCGCGCGCTGCGAAGCCGGTGGCGCCTGTGCCACGGGCCAGCCGCGCGGGGCGATCGTGTTCGGCGTGCCGGGGCTGGAACATGCCAGTTTCGTGGGCTCGCGCGGACGCGGGGTGGAGACCGACCCGGCCAAGCGCGCGCGCATCTGCAGTGGCGCCGATACCACCGGGTGTCAGCCGGCCCCCAACCTGGGCCAGGCCGCGCCGGTGTTGCAGGCGGTGCAGGGCAGCGGCACCGCGCGGACCGTGCACGGCGTATTCCAGGGTCCGCCGGGGCAGCGCTACCAGCTGGACGTGTTCGGCAACCGTGCGGCCAACGGTAATGAAGCCGAGTACCTGCTCGGCACCGTCGACGCCGTCACCGATGCGCAGGGGCAGGGCCGCTTCACGCTGGCGCTGCCGGCCACCGGCGAGGCTGCCGGTATCGCCACGCTCACCGCCACCGCGACCTCCGCGCTGGGTGCCACCTCCCCGTTGAGCGCGCCGCTGTCGCTGCGCTGACCCGTCGACCCGAGAGACTCCGATGCGATTTCCGAACCCCGCTCCGCTTGCCGTCCTGTTGTCCGCTGCCGTGCTGGCGCCCGCGCTGGCCCACGCACAGGACAGCAACCGTTACGACGGCAAGACCCTGACCGGCGACTGGGGCGGCACGCGTACCGCGCTGGACGAACGCGGCATCCGCTTCCGGGGCGACTACGTGGGCGAGGCGATGGGCGTGGTCGACGGCGGCTACGGCCGCACCGGCGCGCGGTATGCACAGCAGGTGCGGGTCGGCGTGGACCTGGACATGGGCCGCCTGGCCGGTTGGGACGGCGGTGCCTTCCACGTCACCCTCAACGACCGCCGCGGCAACAGCACCTCGGCCGACCTGGTCGGCAATCGCTTCCCGATCCAGGAAGCCTACGGTGGCCAGTACACCCGGCTCACCGAGGCCAGCTATGACCAGACCTTCAACGGTGGGCAGTCGTATTTCAAGCTGGGCTACTACGCGATGGGCAACCAGTTCGGCCTGCACAGCCTGCTGACCCATTTCGTCAACGCCGCCTTCTGCGCCCATCCGCTGGCGATGTCGGGCAACAGCGGCTGGTACAACTACCCCACGGCGCGCTGGGGCGGTGAAGTGGCCCAGCAGGTGAGCCCGGCACTGAACGTGCGCACCGGCTGGTTCCAGGTCAACCCGAACCTCGGCGGCAACATCGAACGCAATGCGTTCCGCCCGTTCGTGTCGGGCACCACCGGCTCGCTGATTCCGCTGGAGGTGACCTGGACCCCGGACAAGGGCGGGGCGCACCCGGGCGTGTACAAGTTCGGCGGCTACTACGACACCTCGCGCGTGGACCAGCGCGGGCTGGATACCTCGCCCACCACCGGCCGCCACGGTGCGTATGTGCTGGCTGAGCAGCGCCTCACCCGCGAGGCCGGCGACCCGCAGCGCGGCCTGACCGCCTTCGCGCAGTACATGGTGTCGGACACCGACACCGCGCAGATCCGCCGCTGGTATGCACTGGGCGGTGTCTACCAGGGCATCGGCACGCGTGCGCAGGACAGCATCGCGCTCGGCTACGTGGGCGCGGACATCAACCGCCGCCTGGTCGACGCGCGCCGCGCCACCCTGGCCGACATGGGGGTGGCGACGGACTCGCCGCTGTACCAGCTGAGCCAGGCCGAGGAACTGTTCGAACTGTCCTACAGCATCCAGGTGAATCCCTGGCTGATGGTCCGCCCCGACGTGCAGTACATCGTCAACCCCGGCACGTTCGCCTACACCCGCACCGACAACGCGTGGGCCGTGGGCGTGCAGGCCAAGGTGACCTTCTGATGCGCGCCTTCCTTCCCTCGTTCCTGGTGAACCGCATGCGTCCGCTCACTCCCTTCATGCTGGCCGCCGTACTCGGCGGCGCCGCGGCTGTCGCCCACGCCGCACCGGTACCGGTCACGCCCTTGCAGGTAGGCACACTGCGCCTCGGCGAGGGCGCGCCGCGCACCATCGTGCCGATCACCGGCGCCACCGCCGAACAGGCGCTGCAGCAGGCCGCCGTGATCGCCGCCAGCCCGGCCACCGACCTGGCCGAATGGCGCATCGATTATCTGGACATCGCCACCGACGGCAAGGCGCTGGTAACGCTCGGCAAGCGCATCGCGCGCACGCTGGATGGCAAGCCGATGATCCTCACCTTCCGCACCCAGGCCGAAGGTGGCAGCAAGCCGATCAGCGACGCCGACTACGCCGCGCTGTACGCCACGCTGCTGCGCGGCGGCTTCACCCAGCTGATCGACGTGGAGATGTTCCGCGATCCGGAGCGGGTAGCGGCGCTGGTCGCGCAGGCGCACGCGGCCGGGGTGAAGGTGGTGATGTCCAGCCACGATTTCCATGCCACCCCGGCGCGCGAGGAGATCGTTGCGCGGCTGCTGCGCCAGGAAACGATGGGGGCCGACGTGTTGAAGATCGCGGTGATGCCGCGCGACGCCGGCGACGTGCTGGCGCTGCTGGATGCGACCTGGCAGGTGCGCCAGCGCAGCCGCAAGCCGCTGCTGACCATGTCCATGGGCGGTACCGGCGTGGTCTCGCGGCTGGCCGGGGAAACCTTCGGGCAGGCGCTGACCTTCGGCATGATCGGCACCCCGTCAGCGCCGGGCCAGGTCGAGGTCGAGCAGCTGCAGCAGGTGCTCCAGGTCATCCATGCGTCCAGCCAGGCCGGTCGTTGAGACCTCCCCGCCGAACGCACCCCGCACTACGTCGTCGCAGGATTCCCGTATGAGCCATGCCACCGCCGCCGCGTCCCCGCTCGTGCTTGAGCGGATGAGTCCTTTCCAGTGGACGGCGATCGCCATCTGCGTGCTGTTGAACATGCTCGATGGTTTCGACGTGATGGTCATGGCGTTCACCGCGCCCCACGTATCGGCCGACTGGGCGCTGTCGGGCAAGCTGCTGGGCATCATGCTCAGCGCCGGCCTGGTCGGCATGGCGCTGGGCTCGTTCCTGCTGGCGCCGCTGGCCGACCGCTGGGGCCGGCGGCCGATGATCATGCTGTGCCTGGTGATCCTCACCGTGGGCATGGCGTTGTCGGCACTGGCCGGCAATGCGTGGCAACTGGGCGCGCTGCGCGTGTTCACCGGCGTGGGCATCGGCGGCATGCTGGCCGGCGTGGGCGTGATCACCGCCGAGTACGCCAACCCCAAATGGCGCAGCACCGCGGTGGCGCTGCAGGCCACCGGCTACCCCATCGGCGCCACCCTGGGCGGGGTGCTGGCGGCCTGGATGCTGCAGCATTTCAGCTGGCACAGCGTGTTCCTGATCGGTGCCGGCGCGTCGTTGCTGTGCATCCCGCTGGTACTCAAGTGCCTGCCCGAATCGCTGGATTTCCTGGTGGCCCGGCGTCCGCCGGATGCCTTGCCGCGGCTCAACGCGTTGCTGGCGCGCATGCACATGCCCGCGCTGCAGGCACTACCGCCGGCACCCCTGCGCCCCGATGGCCGTAAAGGCTACGCCGCGCTGTTCGTCGGCGACCTGCGCCGGGTGTCGGTGCTGATCGCGCTGGCGTTCTTCCTGCATATGTTCGCGTTCTATTTCGTGCTGAGCTGGACGCCGAAGCTGCTGGTGTCGGCCGGCGTGTCGGCACAGCAGGGCATCACCGGGGGCGTGCTGCTCAACCTGGGCGGGATTGTCGGTGGCAGCCTGTTCGGTTGGCTGGCCTCGCGCTGGGCGTTGTCGCGGCTCACCGCGGCCAGCCTGCTGCTGGCGATGGTGGCGATGCTGGCCTTCGCCGGTTTCAACACCCAACTGGGCATCGCCTTCCCGGTGGCGTTCGTGATCGGTGCGGCGTTGTTCGGCGCCATGGCCGGCCTGTACGCCGCCGCGCCGGTGGTGTTCGCCGCCGACGTGCGCACCACCGGGCTGGGCTGGGCGATCGGCATTGGCCGGGTCGGCGCGATCCTGTCGCCGCTCACCGTCGGCCTGCTGGTCGATGCGGGCTGGTCGCCCACCGCGCTGTACGTGCTGTGTGCGCTGCCGTTGGCACTGGCGGCGTGGGCCTGCCTGGGCCTGCGCGTCGGCGTTGGCCAGACGCGCAACTGAGTCGCCGGGCATGAACATCCGATTGTGCGATTATCGCATCATGAGTCCGATTATCGGATTGACCGCGTCGTCGCCGCTGCGCACCATGTCTGCGTCCCGTTTTCCCCCGTATGTCGCCGCCGCCTGCAGGGCACGGCAAGGAGCAACGCAG
>NZ_QAIW01000365.1:9620-11652 GCF_003061285.1 Stenotrophomonas sp. HMWF003
CAGCGGTGGCCGACATCCACGACGGGGCGACGGTGATGATCGGCGGGTTCGGTACCGCCGGCATGCCCGACGCCCTGATCGACGCCCTGATCGCGCAGGGCGCGCGCGGGCTGACCATCATCAACAACAACGCCGGCAACGGCGACACCGGGCTGGCCGCGCTGATCCGGCACAAGCGCGTGCGCCGCATCGTCTGCTCGTTCCCGCGCCAGGCCGACTCGCAGCATTTCGACACGGCGTACCGCGCCGGCGAGATCGAGCTGGAACTGGTGCCGCAGGGCAACCTGGCCGCGCGCATCCATGCCGCCGGCTCGGGCCTGGGCGCGATCTTCACCCCCACCGGTTACGGCACCGAACTGGCGCAGGGCAAGGAAACCCGCGAGATCGACGGGCGTCATTACGTGCTGGAATACCCGCTGCACGCCGACTTCGCGCTGATCAAGGCCCACCGCGGCGACCGCTGGGGCAACCTGGTGTACCGCAAGACCGCGCGCAACTTCGGCCCGCTGATGGCGATGGCCGCGCGCTGTGCGATCGTGCAGGTGGACGCCGTGGTGCCGCTGGGCGACCTGGACCCGGAGGCCGTGGTGACGCCCGGCATCTTCGTGCAGCGCGTGGTTGCTCTGGATGCCACCGCCACTGCTGGAGCCCGCGCATGAACCGCCTGAGCCGCGAACAGATGGCCGCGCGCGTGGCGCGTGATATTCCGGAAGGTGCCTACGTCAATCTGGGCATCGGCCTGCCCACCACGGTGGCCAACTTCCTGCCCGCCGACAAGGAGATCTTCCTGCAGTCGGAGAACGGCCTGCTCGGCATGGGCCCGGCGCCGGCCGCAGGCGAGGAGGACCCGGACCTGATCAACGCCGGCAAGCAGCCGGTGACGCTGCTCACCGGCGGCTGCTATTTCCACCATGCCGATTCGTTCGCGATGATGCGCGGCGGTCACCTGGACATCTGCGTGCTGGGTGCGTTCCAGGTGTCGGCGCAGGGCGACCTGGCCAACTGGAGCACCGGTGCGGCCGATGCCATCCCCGCCGTCGGTGGGGCGATGGACCTGGCCATCGGCGCCAAGCAGGTGTTCGTGATGATGGACCTGCTGACCAAACAGCGGCAGAGCAAGCTGGTGGACACCTGCAGCTACCCGCTCACCGGGCTGCGCTGCGTGTCGCGCGTGTATACCGACGTGGCCGTGTTCGACCTGGGCGAGGAGGGCGCGCGCGTACTGGAAATGGTGGACGGGGTCAGCCTGGCGCAGCTCCGCGAACTCACCGGCCTGCCGCTGCAGATGGTCGAAGGAGCCTGACATGAGCCTGCATGACACCTACATCATCGATGGCATCCGTACCCCGATTGGGCGCTACGGCGGCGCGCTGGCCGGCGTGCGTGCCGATGACCTCGGCGCGATCCCGCTCAAGGCGCTGCTGGCGCGCCATCCGCAGCTGGACCCGGCGCTGATCGAAGAGGTCTACCTGGGCTGCGCCAACCAGGCCGGCGAAGACAACCGCAATGTGGCCCGCATGAGCCTGCTGCTGGCCGGCCTGCCGGTGAGCGTGCCGGGCAGCACCGTCAACCGGCTGTGCGGCTCGGGGCTGGACGCGATCGGTACGGTGGCGCGCGGCATCGCCGCCGGTGAACTTGGCCTGGCCATTGCCGGCGGCGTGGAATCGATGTCGCGCGCGCCCTACGTGATGGGCAAGGCAGGCACGCCGTTCGCACGCGATCAGGGGATGGAAGACACCACCATGGGTTGGCGCTTCATCAACCCGCAGCTGCGCGCGCTGTACGGCGTGGAGACCATGGGCCAGACCGCCGAGAACGTGGCCGAGCGTTACGCGGTGTCGCGCGCGGACCAGGACGCGTTCGCGCTGCGCAGCCAGCAGCGCGCCGCTGCTGCCCAGCAACGTGGGTTCTTCGACGGCGAGATCGTGGCGGTCGATGCACCCGGGCGCAAGCGCGGCGAAACCGTGCGCGTGGCGCGCGATGAACACCCGCGCGCGGACACCACGCTGGACGCATTGGCCGCACTCAAGCC
>NZ_QAIW01000365.1:11708-16900 GCF_003061285.1 Stenotrophomonas sp. HMWF003
TCCGCTGGGCATGAGCGGCGCGCGCCTGGCGCTGACCCTGCTGCGCCAGCTGGAAGCCAGCGGTGGCCGGCGTGGCCTGGCCACCATGTGCATCGGCGTGGGCCAAGGGGTTGCGCTGGCCATCGAGCGCGTGTGACCGCCCGTGTTTTGTCCTGCTTCACGGCCGCTGCCGCCTTCGCATGGCAGCGTGCCACTGCCTTTCAGCTGCGGCCCCACCGGCCGCCCGCCAACCGGAGTACGCCATGAGCGATCCCACTGACCTGCGCGGCTACCGCAGGCCCTATCCCGGCACCCAGCCGGACCGCATCCACCTGCCGTATGCCTCCACCCGCCTGCGCGGCCCCGGGCGTGACCCGATCCAGATCCCGGCCACGCTGTCCGAAGTGACCGGGCCGACGCTGGACCGCATCACCCTGGGCGAACACGCCGCCGACCTGACCGCCGGCTTCAAGGGCCAGCCGCTGGGTGAGCGCATCGTGGTCAGTGGCCGGGTGCTGGGCGAGAACGGCCGCCCGGTGCGCAACACCGTGGTGGAGGTGTGGCAGTGCAACGCCGCGGGCCGCTACCTGCACAAGGGCGACCAGCACGACGCGCCGCTGGACCCCAACTTCACCGGTACCGGCCAGGTGCTCACCGACGACCACGGCCATTACCGCTTCACCACCATCAAGCCCGGCGCCTATCCGTGGCGCAACCACTACAACGCGTGGCGCCCGGCGCACATCCATTTTTCGCTGCATGGCGACGGCATCGGCCAACGCCTGGTGACGCAGATGTATTTCCCCGGCGACCCGCTGCTGGACTACGACCCGATCTACAACTGCGTGGACGACCCCAAGGCCCGCGCACGCATGGTGTCCTCGTTCGACTGGGAAAACACCGCCAACGAATTCGCCCTCGGCTACCGTTTCGACATCGTGTTGCGCGGTCGCAAGATGACCGTGTGGGAGTAAGCAGATGAGTTTCCAATCCACTCCGTGGCAGACCGTGGGCCCGTACTATCGGCTGGGCCTGGAACCGCTGTACCGCACCGACATCGCGCCGGTCCAGGCGCAGGGCGAGCGCGTGCAGGTGCAGGGCCAGGTGTTCGATGGCCTGGGCGTGCCGGTGTCCGATGCCGTGCTGGAAATCTGGCAGGCCGATGCGCAGGGCATCTACGCGCACCCCGAAGACCCGCGCCACGCCGAGCATGACCCGGCCTTCGATGGCTGGGGCCGGGTGCCGACCGATGCGCAGGGCCGCTTCGCCTTCACCACCGTGCGCCCGGGCAGCGTGGCCGGGCCCAGGGGGCAGCCGCAGGCGCCGCACCTGATGGTGCTGGTGTTCATGCGCGGGTTGCTGCGCGCGGCCAGTGCGCGGTTGTACTTCAGCGACGCGCCGGGCAACGCCGACGACCCGATCCTGGCCCTGGTGCCGGCCGAACGCCGCGCCACGCTCATCGCCCAGGCGCAGGGCAACGGCCTGTACCACTGGGACGTGCGCATGCAGGGCGAGCTGGAAACCGTGTTCTTCGACTACTGAGGCCGGCCTGCACGCGCAGCCAGACGGTGCGCGGGTAAGCTGGATCCTCCTTTGACTGGATGGCGTTTGATGAGCGATTCCCACGCGCTGCTTGGCGGCCTGTTCGGTGCGCCGGAGGTGGACGCGCTGTTCACCGACACCGCACGCCTGCAGGCGATGCTCGACGTGGAAGCCGCACTGGCACGTGCCCAGGTGCGCTGTGCGGTGATTCCGCCGGCGGCGCTCGGCCCGATCGAAGCCGCCTGCCGGGCCGACCTGTACGCCGTGCCCGCGTTGGGCCAGGCCACGCTGCTGGCCGGCAACCCGGCCATTCCGCTGGTCAAGGCGCTGACCGCGCAGGTGCGCCACGCCGACGCCGACGCCGCGCGCTGGGTGCACTGGGGCGCCACCAGCCAGGACATCATCGACACCGGCGCGGTACTCCAACTGCGTGAAGCGGTGGGCCTGGTGCAGGAGCGGCTGCATGTGCTGTGCACCGCGCTGGCGGTGCTGGCCGATGCCGAGCGCGATACCGGCCTGCCCGGGCGCACGTTGTTGCAGCAGGCGGTGCCGGTGACCTTCGGACTGAAGGCCGCCGGTTGGCTCGACGCGTTGCACCGCAGCCAACGGCGTCTGCAGGCGTTGCACGCCGACACGCTGGTGCTGCAGTTCGGCGGTGCGGCCGGCACCCTGGCCTCACTGCAGGCGCGCGGCCTGGACGTGGCCCAGGCGCTGGGCGAGGAACTGCAGTTGCCGGTGCCGGCGCTGCCGTGGCACACCGCGCGCGACCGGGTCGCCGAGCTCGGCAGCACGTTCGCGCTGCTCACCGGCACGCTGGGCAAGATCGCCACGGATATCGTGCTGCTGATGCAGTCCGAAGTGGCCGAAGCGTTCGAGCCGGCCGGCGAGGGCAGGGGCGGGTCATCGGCGATGCCGCACAAGCGCAATCCCGTGGGCTGCGTGGCCGCCATTGCCGCAGCCACCCGGGTGCCCGGCCTGCTGTCCACCTTGTTCGTGGCGATGCCACAGCCGCATGAGCGGGCGGCCGGGCAATGGCATGCCGAGTGGGAAACCGTGCCGGAGATCGTGCGCCTGTGCGCCGGCAGCCTGGCCCAGGTGACCGTGGTGGTGCAGGGCCTGCAGCTGGACCGGGCGCGCATGCGCGATCACCTGGACAGCCACGGCGGCCTGCTGTACGCCGAAGCGGTGGCGGTGACGCTGGCTGAAACGCTGGGCAAGGCCGCCGCGCATGCGCTGGTGGAGCAGGCCGCACGCCAGGCGCTTGCCCAGTCACGGCACCTGCGCGAGGTGCTGCAGGACATGCCAGCGGTGAGCGCGCAGCTGTCGCCGACGCAGCTGGCGGCGTTGTTCGTGCACGACAGCTGGCGCGGCATGGCCGACACCTGGATCAACCGCGTGCTGGCGCAGCGCTGAACTCTATTGGAGTGTTGCAATGCAATTTCTTGAGCTTGATACGCATCGCCTGCATTACCGCATCGACGGGCCGGACGATGCGCCATGGTTGACCTTCTGCAACTCGCTGGGCACCGACCTGCACATGTGGGACCCACAGGTGGTGGCGCTGTCGGCGCGGTTCCGGATCCTGCGCTACGACCGTCGCGGGCATGGCCAGTCCAGCGCGCCGCCGGGGCTGTACAGCGTGGCCGACCTGGGCGCGGACGTAATGGCGCTGTGGGACCACCTGGGCGTGGCGCGCAGCCATTTCTGCGGGCTGTCGATCGGCGGCCTGACCGGGCAGTGGCTGGGCGTGCATGCGGGCACACGCCTGCACACGCTGACGGTGGCGGCCACCGCCGCGAAGATCGGCACGGCCGAGAGTTGGGAGGCGCGCATCGCGCAGGTGCGTGCGCACGGACTGTTGCCGCTGCGCGACGGCACCGCCGAACGCTGGTTCACCCCGGCCTTCATTGCGGCCGAACCGGCGGGGGTTGAGGACATCCTGCAGCGCTTCGTCGCCACCACCGTTGCAGGCTACGTCGGCTGCTGCCACGCCGTGGCCACCGCGGACTTCCGTGACGCGCTGGCGCAGATCCAAGTGCCGACCCTGGCCATCGCCGGCGACGACGATCCGGTCTGCCCTCCCGCAGACCTGCAGGCCATCGCACGCGGGGTCGCCCACGGCCACGCCGTCACCGTGCCCGGCCGCCACATCTGCAATATCGAATCGGCCGACGCATTCACCGCCGCCCTCACTGCCCACCTGACCTAGGTACCGACCGTTGGTCGGTACGACCCACCCCGAACGAGGCATCCCAATGGACGAACAGGAACGTTACGAAGCCGGGCTGGCCGTGCGCCGCGCCGTACTCGGCGAGGCCCACGTCGAGCGCTCGCTGCAGGCGCGCACCGACTTCACCCACGAATTCCAGGACTTCATCACCCGCACCGCATGGGGCACGGTGTGGACCCGCGACGGCCTGCCGCGCCACACCCGCTCGCTGCTGACCATCGTGATGATGGTGGCGCTGGGGCACGACGAAGAGTTCAAGCTGCACATCCGCGCCGCGCGCAACAACGGCGTCACCCCGGACGAGATCAAAGAGGTGCTGTTGCAGGCCGCCATCTACTGCGGCGTGCCGGCCGCCAACCACGCCTTCGCGCTGGCCAAGCCCATCCTCGAAGAACAGGCCAACGAACCGCCCCGTTGATGCCGGCCGCTGGCCGGCAACCCGAACGACGCGAACGAAACCGGATACGGCCGGCCGACACCCCGCCTCAATGCAGCAACGTACCAAGCCGCTGCGCCGCTTCCCGCAGCCGCGGCAGCAGCTGCGACTGCATCACCCCCAGGCTGATGCGCCCGGCCTGGGTGCCGATGTTCAGCGCGCCTACCACCGCACCACTGCGCGCGTGCACCGGCACGGCGATCGAACGCAGCCCGATTTCCAGCTCCTGGTCCACCAGCGCCACGCCGTCGCGGCGCACGCGGTCCAGCGTGTCCAGGAATTCGTCCATGCGCGTCACGGTGCGCTCGGTACGCGGGCGCAGCGGATTGCGTTCCAGGTAGCTTTCCAGCGTGTCGTGCGGCAACGCGGCCAGCAGCACGCGGCCCATCGAGGTGCAGTACGCCGGCAGGCGGCTGCCGGCGCGCAACCCGATCGACATGATCCGCACGGTTTCAGCGCGGGCCACGTACAGCACGTCATCGCCATCCAGCACGCCCAGCGAGCATGACTCATGCACGTCGTCGCGCAGGGCGTCCAGCACCGGCTGCGCAGCCGCGGTCATCGACGACGACGCGACATACGCCCCGCCCATGCCCAGCACGCGCGGCAGCAGCACGAAGCCGCGGCCCTGTTCGCCCACGTAGCCGAGCTTTTCCAGCGTGTACAGCACGCGCCGCACCGCCGCGCGCGAGATGCCGGTTTCGGTGCTGATCTGCGACATGGTCACTTCGCGCGGGTGCTGCGAAAACACGCTCAGCACCACCAGTCCGCGGCCCAGCGAGGTCATGAAATCCGGATCGCCCTGGTTGTCCTGGATCAGCTGCATCAGCTCATGGCTGAGCCCGCGGTCCTGCGGCGGGGCAGGGGCGCGCTTGGGGCGACGGCTGGGAGGTGCGGCAGACATGGCGGTGGTTCGTGCTCGGTGATCGTGCATGGTAAGGGCTGCACGCGACGAAGCGGAGCGGCGCGCCACGGTGGGAAGACCGTGGCGCGCGGGGCTCAGCG
>NZ_QAIW01000365.1:16914-23730 GCF_003061285.1 Stenotrophomonas sp. HMWF003
GCAACGCGTAGGCGATCACGTAGTCGCCACGATCCGGCGACTGGCGTGCACCGCCGGCGGAAATCACCACGTACTGGCGCCCGGTCTTCGGCGACACATAGGTGATCGGCGTGCCCTGGCTGCCCACCGGCATGCGCGCCTTCCATACTTCCTCGCCGGTGCGGCTGTCATACGCGCGCAGGTAGTAATCCTGGGTGCCGGCGAAGAACAGCAGGCCCGACTGGGTCGCCAGCGAGCCGCCCAGGGTGGGCATGCCGATCGGAATCGGCAGGCGCATCTTGACGCCCATCGGACCGGTGTCCTTCACCGTGCCCACCGGCACCTGCCAGACCAGCTGGTGGGTGGCCAGGTTGATCGCCGACAGCGTGCCGAACGGCGGCTTCTGGCAGGGAATGCCCAGCTTGGACAGGAAGCGGTCGCGCAGCGAGCCATACGGCGTACCGGTCTGCGAGGCCGCGCCCATTTCCACGCCGCCGGCGCCGGTGGTCATTTCCGCGCGCGGAATGAGCTTGGTCCACAGGCCCAGGCGCATGTCGTTGACGAACAGGTAGCCGGTGGTGGGATCCACCGACGCGCTGCCCCAGTTCATGCCACCCAGCGAGCCGGGCCACTGCAGGGCCAGGTCCTCGCCCGGCGGGGTGAACATGCCGTCGTAGCGGAAGCCCTTGAACTGGATGCGGCACAGCATCTGGTCGATCGGCGTGGCGCCCCACATGTCCGATTCGGTCAGCGTCTGCGCGCCGATCTGCGGCAGCCCCACCGACAGGCGCTGGGTGGGCGCGTAGCGCTCGCCCGCGGCGTTGCCCTGCGGTGCCGCGATGTCGCGCACCTCGGTGATCGGCTGGCCGGTGGCACGGTTGAGCATGAATACCTGGCCGGCCTTGGTGATCTGCAGCAGCGCGGGCAGCGTGCCGCCCTTGCCGTCGGGCACGTCGGTCAGGGTCGGCTGCGCGGGCAGGTCGTAATCCCACAGGTCGTGGTGCACGGTCTGGTAGACCCAGCGCTCCTTGCCGGTGGCCACGTCCAGTGCCACCACCGCCGAGCTGTACTTGTCATCCTGCGGGTGCGCTCGCCGGCCCACTGGTCCGGCGTGGTGTTGCCGGTGGGCAGGTAGACCAGGCCCAGCTGCGGGTCGTAGGCCATCGAGGTCCACACGTTCGGGGTGGCGCGGGTGTAGTGGATCGAGGGATCCAGCGGCACGTCCGGGGTTTCCCTGGACAGGTCCCAGACCCAGGCCAGCGCGCCGCTGCGCACGTTGTAGGCACGCACCACGCCGGAGGGTTCGTTGACCTCGATGTTGTCGGCCACACGGCCGCCCACGATCACCAGTTCGCCGGCCACCAGGGGCGCGGCGGTCAGCGTGTAGAAGCCGGGCTTGATCTCGCCCATGCCCCGCTTGAGGTCCACCACGCCGGCCTCGCCGAAGTCCGGGCAGGGCGCGCCGGTGGTGGCATCCAGCGCGAACAGGCGCGCGTCGATCGACGTCATCAGAATGCGCTTCTCGCACAGCGCCGGGGCCGGTGCTGCGGCGACGGTAGCCGGTGCGGCAGGGCCGGGTGCGGCGGCGACCGTGGGCGCGCCGACCAGTGGCTGGCCTGCGTCGAAATAGCCCAGGCCACGGCAGCGCTGCCAGTTCGGCGCGCTCGCCTTGGGATCGAACGCCCAGCGCTGCTTGCCGCTGTCCACGTCCAGTGCCACCACCTGGTTGTGCGGCGTGCACAGGTACAGCGTGTCGCCGATCTGCAGCGGGGTGTTCTGGTCTTCGGCGCCGAAGCCATCGCTCTCCGGCACGTCGCCGGTATGCGCGGTCCAGGCTACCTGGAGCTGGGTGATGTTGGCCGGGGTGATCTGGTCCAGCGCGGCAAAACGGGTGCCGGCCGTGGTGTTGCCCCAGTGCTGCCAGTCGCGCTGCTCGCTGCCCTTGGCGACCGGCACCACGGCCGGGGACGCGCCCTGCGCGGTGACCACCGGGCGCGGCTGGAACGCCGACACTGCGGTACCCAGCAGGCCCACCAGCAACAGCGCGGCCACGCCGTAGGCCGCACGCCCGGAGCGCTGGCCGCGGTTGCGCCGGAGCACCGGCCAGGTCAGTGCGACCAGCATCGCCAGCACGGCGGGCATCACCAGCCGCGACACCAGCGGCCAGAATTCCAGCCCGGCATCGGCCAGCGCCCAGGCCACGGTGGCGACGAACGCCACGCCATACAGCAGCGCGCCCGACGGGCGGCGCAGGGCCAGCAGCCCGCCGGCCACCAGCGACGCGGCGCCCATCAGCAGGAAGTACCAGCTGCCGCCCAGTTGGGCCAGCCGCACGCCGCCTACCAACAGAACCAGGCCGAACAGCATCACCACGATGCCAATCAGGACCACCAGGGTGCGGCACAGGGCCGACGGTTTCGTGTTCTCGTCCACGTTGCATGAACCTCTACAGGAAACCCGGTACCGACCGGTACCGGGCAGGCCCGCGCGCGCCATGCGTGGCGGGGACCGTTGGCCATCACACCCCGGCATTGCCTTGCCCTGCAGGGCAAGGCAATGCTTCGCTGCTTATCGCGGAAACGGAGTGAACGACCGGTTAGGGCGATTATCGCACCGTTGTGCGATTTACGCGTGAACCCGTGGTGCCACCGATGGAACGCAGCAACGCAGCAGCCCGGCCGCGCAGGCAGTGCCGCGCCGAAGCGTTTACCCTATGCCACCCCGTTCGTTGCCCGCCCCATGACCGAGTCTTCCGCCACGCCCGCCTGGGCCGGCCGCCTGCGTGATATCGCCGATTTCCCCAAGCCGGGCATCCTGTTCAAGGACATCATGCCGCTGCTGGCCAATGGCGATGATTTCGCCGCGGCCATCGACGCGATGGTGCAGCCGTGGCGCACGGCGAACCTGCAGGCAGTGATGGGCATCGAATCGCGCGGCTTCATCCTGGGCGCGGCCATGGCGCGCGTGCTGGGCGTCGGCTTCGTGCCGGTGCGCAAGCCGGGCAAGCTGCCGGGCCGCACGCTGAAGCAGGAATACACGCTGGAGTACCGCACCGACACCATCGAAGTGCACGCCGACGCCTTGCCGGCCGGTGCGCGCGTGCTGGTGGTCGATGATGTGCTGGCCACCGGCGGCACGTTGCTGGCGGCGTTGTCGCTGGCGCGCCAGTTGCAGGTGGAGGTGGTGGGCGCGGCCGTGCTGGTGGAACTGGCCGGGCTGGGCGGGCGCGAGCGCTGGGACGGCGACGTGCCGCTGCTGGCCAACCTGGTGTATTGAGCCGGAACGTCCTGACCGTAGAGCCGGGCTCTGCCCGGCTGATCGGCATGGCGCAAAGCCGACCAACGGTCGGCTCTACCGGGTAAGCACGTAGCGCCGGGCTCTGCCCGGCTGATCGGCATGGCGCAAAGCCGACCAACGGTCGGCTCTACCCCCGGTTACATCCTGCGGACGCGGAAGCGGCGGCCCTTGATCTTGCCGGCTTCCAGCCGGTCGATCGCGCGGCCTACCTGCTCGCGCGCGATCGCCACGTACGAACGCGTGGCGTAGATGTCGATCTTGCCGATCACCTTGGCCGACAGCCCGGCTTCACCGGTCAACGCCCCCAGGATGTCGCCCGGGCGCAGCTTGTCGGTCTTGCCGCCATCGATGCGCAGCGTTTCCATCGCCGCCTGCGGCAGCACGGCGGGGCGTGCCGTCGCCAGCGGGGTCTTCTGCCAGTCCAGCGGCTTGCCCTGCGCGGCTTCCAGCGCATCGGCGCGGTTGCGCTCGCGGCCGGTCACCAGGCTTACCGCCAGGCCCGACGCACCGGCGCGGCCGGTACGGCCCACGCGGTGTTCGTAGGTTTCGATGTCGGTCGGCAACTCGTAGTTGATCACCGCCGCCAGGTCCTGCACGTCCAGCCCGCGCGCGGCCACGTCGCTGGCCACCAGCACGTTGCAGCTGCGGTTGGCGAAGCGCACCAGCACTTCATCGCGGTCGCGCTGTTCCATTTCGCCGTGCAGCGGCAGCGCGGAGAAGCCGAACTGCTGCAACGAATTGGCTACGTCATCCACGTCGCGGCGGGTGTTGCAGAACACCACGGTTGATTCGGGGGTGTACTTCAGCAGCAGGCCGGCCAACGCCTTCTGCTTGCTGGCCAGGTCCACTTCGCAGAACAGGTGGCGAATCGCCGGTGCGTTGTCGGCACCCTGGACGGTCACTTCCACCGGATCGCGCAGCAGCACGCGGGCGATCTCGCGGATCTCGTCGGGGTAGGTGGCCGAGAACAGCAGCGTCTGGCGGTCCTTGCTGGTGCGCCCGGCGATCTCGCGGATGGGCTCTTCAAAGCCCATGTCCAGCATGCGGTCGGCTTCGTCCAGCACCAGCGTGGTGACCCCGCCCAGCTTCAGGACGCGCTTGCGGCCGAGCTCCTGGATGCGGCCGGGCGTGCCCACGACCACGTGCGGGTCGTGCGCTTCCAGCGAGGCCAGCTGCGGGCCCAGCGGCATGCCGCCGGTGAGCACCACCAGCTTCAGGTTGGGGATGCCGGTGGCGAGCTTGCGGATCTGCTTGCCCACCTGGTCGGCGAGTTCGCGGGTGGGGCACAGCACCAGTGCCTGGGCGCGGATCACCGACGGGTCCAGGGCCTGCAGCAGGCCCAGCCCGAAGGCGGCGGTCTTGCCGCTGCCGGTGGGTGCCTGGGCGATCAGGTCGCGGCGCTCAAGGATCGCCGGCAGGCTCTGCGCCTGCACGGGGGTCATCTGGGTATAGCCCAGCGCGTCGATGCCCGCCGCCAGCGAGGCCGACAGGGGCAGTTCGGAGAATTCATTCATGGCGCATTCTACCCGCTGGGCCGCCTGTCGGGCGCGTGCCGGCGCTGCTCAGGCCAGATCCAGCGCCCGCAGCCCCGCCATCAACGCGGTGTGCTGGGCATGGCTGAACTCGCCAGGGCCGTCGCTGATATCCAGAATCAGCGTGTGGAACCAGGGGTTGGGGTGGCTGATGTCCTGCTCCCAGCGGACCACGACCTCCGCGCCCAGCACCCGCTGCAGCAGGTCGAGCAGGTCGTCTTCGGCGTCATCGACCGCCCCGTAGCGCTCCAGCACCTGACGGTACGGGATGTGCAGACGACGGCGATCGACGGGGGGAACACGCTCACGCTTCATCGCACCAGTGTGGCATGCGGCACGCGCTCACCCCAGCAGCGCGTGCACGCCCACGTTG
Source organism: Stenotrophomonas sp. HMWF003 (assembly GCF_003061285.1). Classification (NCBI taxonomy): domain Bacteria; kingdom Pseudomonadati; phylum Pseudomonadota; class Gammaproteobacteria; order Lysobacterales; family Lysobacteraceae; genus Stenotrophomonas; species Stenotrophomonas sp. HMWF003. Next base: position 22,096 of record NZ_QAIW01000365.1, read on the forward strand.
ATGCCCAGGCCCCCGGCCAGCAACCAGCCAAACAGCAGCAGGGCCAGCAGCAGCGGCTTCATGCCGGCCTGGCGCAGCGCTGACACGTGTGTGGTCAAGCCCAGCGCCGCCATGGCCATGGCCAGCAGCACCGTGTCCACATCGATGGCGAGGGCGACCCACGTGGCAGGCAGCAGGTGCAGCGAATTCAACCCGGCCACCGCGACGAAGCCGAACGCAAACCACGGCACCACGATCTTCGCGCGTGCCGCCCCGGCCTGGGCGCGGCCACCGCGGGCCAGCAGCAACGACAGCGCCACCAGGAACGGGGCCAGCATCATCACCCGCACCATCTTGGCGATCACCGCGGTGTCGGCCGCCCCTTCGCTGACCGCGCGTCCGGCCGCGACCACCTGCGCCACTTCGTGCACGGTGGAGCCGGTGAACACACCATAGGCCTGCTCGCTCATCGGCATCACGCCATGCGCCAGGATGAGCGGGTACAGCGCCGGATACAGGAACATCGCCAGTGTGCCGAACACCACCACGGTGGAGACCGCCACGGTGACCTGTTCCGCACGCCCGCGCACCACCGGCTCGGCCGCCATCACCGCCGCCGCGCCACAGATCGCGCTGCCGGCACCGATCAGCAGGGCGCTCTCCCTGTCGATCCCGAACCAGCGCGTGCCGGCCCACCACGCCAGCGCGAAGGTGCTGGTCAGCACCAGCGCATCAATCAGCACGCCGCCAACGCCGACCTGGCCAATGTCCTGGAAGGTCAGGCGCAGGCCGTACAGCACGATGCCGGTGCGCAGCAGCCATTGCTTGGAAAAGCCCACGCCTGCCGCCGCCTGCGGTGCCAGGCGCGGGTACACACTGTTGCCGAGCGCAATGCCGAGCACGATGGCCAGGGTGAGCGCACTGATGCCATGCGCCTGCAGCCAGGGCAGGGTGGCCAGCGCCATCGCCGCCAGCGCGACACCGCCCGCCAGCAGCAGGCCGGGCAGGCGTCCGCGCCAACGGTGGGCGAGGGTGGGCAGGTACAGCGTGGGACGGGACGCGTTCACGGTGCGGCTCCTTTCAGATGGCCTCCAGCCTGCGTCCGCCCGATAAACCTGTAAAACGCATTGTGTATGTGATTTCAACCGGTTTTATGGGTTAATGGCGCCATGCGCATCAGTCTTCGCCAATGGCAGGTATTCGTGACCGTCGCCGACCTCGGCACCACTGCCGCCGCTGGCGAGCGGCTGGCGTTGTCGCAGTCGGCCACCAGTGCAGCGCTCAACGAACTGGAGGCGCAACTGCCGTCGCCGCTGTTCGACCGCATCGGCCGCCGCCTGATCCTCAATGCGCAGGGCCGGGCCCTGCTGGACCCGGCGCGCGGGCTATTGGCCGCGGCCTCGGATCTGGAGGCGATGGCCGGGGCAGGGCGACCGGCATCGGCCACCGGGGTGCCGCTGCAGCTGCGGATCGGGGCCAGCACCACCATCGGCAATTACCTGCTGCCCGGCCGGGTCGCTGGGCTGCTGGCCGACCAGCCGCACGTGGACGTGGACCTGCGCATTGGCAACAGCGCCGAGGTGGTCGCGGCGGTGCAGCGGCTGGAGGTCGACCTGGGCCTCATCGAAGGCCCGTGCCACGAGAGCGGGCTGAACG
>NZ_QAIW01000365.1:23749-24105 GCF_003061285.1 Stenotrophomonas sp. HMWF003
TTGCCGAATTGTCTGCCGCGCGCTGGCTGCTGCGTGAGCCCGGTTCGGGCACCCGCGAGGCGGTGGAACAGGCGTTGCTGCCGCACCTGTACCACTTCGCGCGCGCCATGCAGCTGGGCAGCACCGAAGCCATCAAGCAGGCCGCCGCGGCCGGGCTGGGCGTGGCCTGCCTGTCGCGGCATGCGGTGGCCGACCTGGTGGCGCTGGGCAGCCTGCGCATCCTGGACACCCCGCTGCCGCCACTGTCGCGCCAGTTGTGGCTGGTCCACCACCCCGGCAAGCACGTGCCGCCGCCGCTGCGCGCCCTGCTGGGGCTGGCTGACGACGCTTTCGCATCCGGTTGAGCGACGCCGCGC
>NZ_QAIW01000365.1:24115-26912 GCF_003061285.1 Stenotrophomonas sp. HMWF003
CGATCGAGCCGGGCGAGCGTATCGCCCTGATCGGCCGCAATGGCGCCGGCAAATCGACCCTGCTCAAGCTGCTGTCCGGCGACCACAAGCCCGACGACGGAGAAGTCCGCGTGCAGCAGGGGGGGCGCATCACCCGCCTGGAACAGGAAGTCCCGCACGGTGCCGCCGGCAGCGTGTTCGACGTGGTGGCCGATGGCCTGGGCGAGCTGGGCCAGTGGCTGGCCGAGTTCCATCACCTGAGCATGGCCGACGAGTTCGACGGCGATGCCCTGTCGGCCGTGCAGGCCAAGATCGACGCCGCCAACGGCTGGGGCCTGGACCAGCGCGTCAGCGAAACCCTGACCAAGCTTGACCTGGACGGCGAAGCCGAATTCGCGCGCCTGTCCGGCGGCATGAAGCGCCGCGTGCTGCTCGGCCGCGCGCTGGTGTCCTCGCCGGACCTGCTGCTGCTCGACGAACCGACCAACCACCTGGACATCGAAGCCATCGACTGGCTCGAAATGTTCCTCAAGAACTGGAACGGCAGCGTGGTGTTCGTCACCCATGACCGTCGCTTCCTGCGCGCACTGGCCACCCGCATCGTCGAGATCGACCGTGGCCAGGTCACCAGCTGGCCGGGCGACTGGGCCAACTACGAACGCCGCCGCGAAGAACGCCTCAATGCGCAGGCGCAGGAAAACGCGCGCTTCGACAAGCTGTTGGCCCAGGAAGAAATCTGGATCCGCCAGGGCATCAAGGCCCGCCGCACCCGCGACGAAGGCCGCGTGCGTCGCCTCAAGGCGATGCGCAATGATCGGTCGCAGCGCCGCGAACTGGGCGGCAACGTGCGCATGGAAGCGGCGCAGGCGGAGAATTCCGGCAAGAAGGTCATCGACGTCAAGGACATCTCCTTCGCCTTTGGCGAACGCGTGATGGTCAAGGACTTTAGTACCGTCATCCTGCGTGGCGACCGGATCGGCCTGATCGGTCCCAACGGCAGCGGCAAGACCACGCTGCTGAAGCTGCTGCTGGGCGACCTGCAGCCGCAGAGCGGCGAAGTGCGCGCCGGCACCAACCTGCAGATCGCCTACTTCGACCAGTACCGCGCGGTGCTGCGCGAAGACTGGACCGCGATCGAGAACGTGGCCGAAGGCCGCGATTTCATCGAGTTCAACGGCAAGCGCAAGCATGTGCATGCCTACCTGCAGGACTTCCTGTTCTCGCCCGAGCGCGCCCGCGCGCCGATCACCCGCCTGTCCGGTGGCGAGCGCAACCGCCTGCTGCTGGCCAAGCTGTTCGCGCAGCCGTCCAACCTGCTGGTGATGGACGAACCGACCAACGACCTGGACGTGGAAACGCTGGAACTGCTGGAAGAGCTGCTCAGCGATTACAGCGGCACCTTGCTGCTGGTCAGCCATGACCGTGACTTCCTCGACAACGTGGTGACCTCCACGATGGTGATGGAAGGCGACGGCGTGGTGGGCGAGTACATCGGTGGCTACAGCGACTGGCAGCGCCAGGCCGAGCGCGTGGCGGCGGCGGCTGCCGCGGCACCGGTGGTGGCGGGCAAGCCGGCCGCCCTGGTTGCTGCAGCACCGGCCGAGCCGGCCGCTGCCAAGCGCAAGCTCAGCTACAAGGACGCACGCGAACTGGAACAGCTGCCGCTGAAGATCGAGACCCTGGAGAAGGACGTCGAAGGCCTCACCGCCGCGATGAACGACCCGGCGTTCTACCAGCGCAGCGCGCCCGACATGGCCGCCCACAACGCGAAGCTTGCCAAGGTGCAGGCCGAGCTGGATGCCGCATACGCGCGCTGGGAAGAACTGGACGCGTGACCCCCGTAGAGCCGGGCTCTGCCCGGCTCGGACCACACGTGCATCGCGCCAGACGAAACGCAGCCGACCAACGGTCGGCTCTACCGGGTGGGTGTTCATGGCGCCTGGCGGACGCAGCCGACCAACGGTCGGCTCTACCCGCTCAACAACCCGGGTAGAGCCACGCCATGCGTGGCTGCACAACCAGCCAGCCCGGTCGGCTCACCACCCCAGGTAGAGCCACGCCATGCGTGGCTGCACGACCCACCCGCCCAGACACCGGGCGCCCGCGGTCACTTCAACCCGTGCAGATCCCGCAGCTGGGTCGGCCGTGAGCCGAAGTACGCGGCCAGGTCGGCGATGTCCTGATCGCTCAGGTCGGTCGCCTGCGGGGTCATCAACGCGTGCTGGCGGTCGCCGGCGCGGTAGGCCTGCAATGCGTGGGCCAGGTAGTCACCGTACTGCCCACCCAGCTTCGGGTAGGTCGCGTCGATCGGCTTGTTGCCGTCGGCGCCGTGGCAGTCGATGCAGCTCTGGCCGGTGGCCTTGCCCTTGACCTGGGCGCGGGCTTCGCCGGCGGCGATGCGTCCGGTGGGTAGGCCGGCCGATGAGCCGGACCCGTGCTCGCCACTGGCGTGGCCCGGGTCGGCGGCGGAATCTGCGCTGTTTTCCACCTGCGACTGCGAACACGCAGCCAGCAGCAGGGCAACGGACAGGGCGATGGCATAACGCTTGAAGGGCGCGGCTTTCGTCATGGGCGGTGCTTACTTGACGGTGGACAGGTAAACAGCGAGATCGGCGATCTCCTGTTCGCTGAAACTCATGGACTGCGCCTGCATCGTCGGATGCTTGCGCTTGCCCTGGCGGTACTCGCTCAGCGCCTGGCTGAGGTACTGCTGGGTCTGCCCACCAATCTTGGGCACTCTGTAGCTGGGGTAGGCGTTCTTGTAGCCGGTGATGCCGTGGCACCCCTGGCAGGTGTAGGCGAGTACCCGGCCATTGTC
>NZ_QAIW01000366.1:0-2183 GCF_003061285.1 Stenotrophomonas sp. HMWF003
CCGCCGCTGCACGTGTACGTATCGGGCGGGCATGTGGAGGTGCAGCCGGGCAAGGTGATCGTGCTGGCCGACCTGGGCCTGCGCAGCGAAAACCTGGATGACGCCCGCGCCCGTGCCGCGCGTGAGGCCGCCGCATCGCCGATGGCCACCGAACTGACCGACCCCGACAACGCCAAGGTGCATGCCGAGCTGGCGCTGCAACGCCTGCAACAGTTGCGCTCACTGCCGTTCAAGTAATTCCGCACCCGCCGCAAGGACCCCGCGATGCTCAAGCGACTGCAGGACCTGTTCCGCTACTTCAACGGGGCGGTGCCGTTCCGGCTGGTGCCGGCGCTGATCGCCACGGCGGTGCTGGTCACCCTGTTGCTGCTGCCCTGCCCGGCCGGACTCACGCCCAAGGCCTGGGGACTGGTGGCGATCTTCCTGACCACCATCGTGGCGATCATCCTCAAGGTGATGCCGATCGGGGTGATGGCGATGATGGCGATCGTCATCGTGTCGTTGTCGCAGGTCACCTCGACCTCGTCCAAGGGCGCCATCACCGATGCACTCAGCAGTTTCGCCAGCCCGCTGATCTGGCTGATCGTGGTGGCGATCCTGATCTCGCGCGGCCTGAAGAAGACCGGGTTGGGCAGCCGCATCGGCCTGATGTTCATCGCCCTGCTCGGCAAGCGCACGCTGGGCGTGGGCTATGGCCTGGCGGTATGCGAGCTGGTGCTGGCCCCGTTCACGCCCAGCAACACCGCCCGCGGCGGCGGCATCGTGCACCCGGTGATGCGCTCGATCGCCAACGCGTTCGATTCGGACCCAGCCAAAGGCACCGAGGGCAAGGTTGGCACCTACCTGGCGCTGGTCAACTACCACGCCAACCCGATCACCTCGGCGATGTTCCTCACCGCCACCGCGCCCAACCCGCTGGTGGTGGATTACGTGGCCAAGGCCACTGGCCAGCAGTTCCACCTCACCTGGACCACCTGGGCGCTGTGCATGCTGGTGCCCGGTCTGGTGTGCCTGCTGCTGATGCCGCTGGTGATCTACCTGTTGTCGCCGCCACAACTGAAGGCCACGCCGAACGCGGTGGACTACGCGCGCGCCGAACTGGCGCGGATGGGGCCGCTGGCACCGAAGGAGAAGGTGATGATGGGCACCTTCGGCTTGCTGCTGGTGCTGTGGGCGAACGTGCCGGCGATGCTGTTCGGGCCGGCCTGGACGCTGGATCCCACCGTGGTCGCCTTCCTCGGCCTGTTCGTGCTGATCATCACCGGCACCATCGACTGGGACGACGTGCTGTCGGAAAAGAGCGCCTGGGACACGCTGGTGTGGTTCGGCGCGCTGGTGATGATGGCCGAGCAGCTCAACAAGCTCGGCGTCATCGGCTGGTTCTCCGAGGGCATGAAGGGGGCCATCGTCGCCAGCGGCATGGGCTGGGAGGCCATCGCCGCGGTGCTGGTGCTGGCGTTCGTGTTCTCGCACTACCTGTTCGCCAGCACCACCGCGCACATCAGCGCGATGCTGCTGGCCTTCCTCGGCGTGGGCGCCTTGTTGATTCCGGCCGAGTACGTGGTGCCCTTCATGCTGATGATGACCGCCGGCTCGGCAATCATGATGACCCTCACCCACTACGCCACCGGCACCTCGCCGATCATCTTCGGCAGCGGCTACGTCAGCCTGGGCACGTGGTGGCGGGTCGGGTTTGTGATGTGCGTGTTCGAGCTGATGGTGTTTGCCGTGGTGGGTGGCGCGTGGTGGAAGGTGCTGGGGTATTGGTAGAGCCGGTCGTGGGTCGGCTGCCTTCCGCCTGATCGTGGATCGACGCACGGCCGCCACACGCCGCGCACCGCCGATCGGCTGCGGCGTTTGGTCACATTCGTGGTCGCCTCACCCCAACATATGATGTTGACGATGAGGCAGACCCACACTATGTTGTGTTCATCGGCTCCCCGCTTCCGCCAGGCCCGGTTCCCCGTCATGCCCCTGCAGGCCTCGCTGGCCACGCGGCATGACCACCCGAACAGCGCCTGGAAGCGAGCGTACTACCCGGACCCTTCCGGGGATGATCCCCCTGCCTCCATGACGCCCGCCCGGTCGTCGCGATGCCTCCATCGCGACGCGACACCTGCGCACTGCATGGACTGACGATGAGCACTGAAGACAGCACCCTCACCCCCACCGCCCCCGTACAC
>NZ_QAIW01000366.1:2213-2607 GCF_003061285.1 Stenotrophomonas sp. HMWF003
CGTGCATGCCGAGTTTCCACAGCTCGACCTGGCCGATTACCAGCGCGCCGTGCTGGCGCTGGTGCAGCGGCGGGAACAGCTCAGCGCCGACGAACTGGTGGACCTGCTGATCCGCGAGGCCGAGTCGCGCATCGACCTGGTGGCGCCGGACTGGGAACACTTCGCCGCGCGACTTTACCTGCGTCGCCTGTACAAGCGCGCCAGCAAGAACCGCTTCTACGACGCCAGCCTCAAATACGGCTCCTACGTGGGGCTGCAGGAAAGCCTGGCCGACCGCAACGTGTACTCGATCGACATCCTGAAGACCTACTCCAAGGAAGAACTGGAGGAAGCCGGAGCGATGATCGAGCCCGAGCGCGACCTGCTGTTCGCCTACAACGGCCTGTACCTGCTG
>NZ_QAIW01000037.1:0-8493 GCF_003061285.1 Stenotrophomonas sp. HMWF003
TGCCCGCCCTGGGCCAGGGCCTGCAGACCTCCTTCGAGCGCGGCGAACCGGCGCCGCTGGCCGGCAAGCAGGCCCTGCAGGTGGAGGTGGGCGGCGGTCCGCGCGCGCCGTATGCGGCCAAGCCGGGGGTCGGCTACAGCGGCCTGCGCGCCCTGCATTACACCGGCAGCGGCGGCACCCAGCAGCGCCGCCTGTTCACTACCGACGTGGCCATCGAGGCCGACACCACGCTGAGCTGGCTAGTGCTGCCGGAGATCGTCGGCGCTGACACCGTGGCCTCCACCTACGTGTCGCTGGACCTTCTGCTGGACGACGGCAGCCGGGTCTCGGCCAGCGACGCCCGCGACCAGCATGGCAGTGCGCTGGGCGCGACCGCGCAGGGCGACTCGAAGACGCTGTACCCGCAGCAGTGGGCGCGCAAGGCCGTGCGCCTGGGCGAGGTGCCGGCCCTGCGTGGCCGCCGCGTGGTGGCGGTGGAACTGCAGGTGGCCAGTGCGGCCGGTGCGCCGGTGTCGGGCTGGATCGACGACGTGCAGCTGGGCGCGCAGCCGCGCACCGCACCACAGCGCCCGTCGGACTGGGTGCTGACCACGCGCGGCACGCAGGCCAACGGCACCTTCTCGCGCGGCAACAACTTCCCCGCCACGGCGGTGCCGCACGGCTTCAACTTCTGGACCCCGGTCACCGATGCCGGCGCGTTGAACTGGCTGTACCGCTGGAACGAACAGAACGACGCGCGCAACCGCCCGCAGCTGCAGGCACTGGCCCTGAGCCACCAGCCCAGTCCGTGGATGGGCGACCGCCAGACCTTCCAGGTGATGCCGTCCAGCGCCCGCGGCGTGCCGGAGGCCGACCGCGCCAAACGTGCCCTGTCGTTCTCGCGCGACAACGAACGTGCGCGCCCCTACCGTTACGACGTGCGCTTCGACAACGGCATCGCCGCGGCGATCGCACCCACCGACCATGCCGCGCTGTTCCACTTCACCTTCCCCGAGAAGGGCGACGCCAACCTGTTGTTCGACAACGTCGACGCACGCGGCGGCCTGACCCTGGACGCGGCCACGCAGACGCTGTCCGGCTACACCGACACCCGCAGCGGCCTGTCCAACGGCGCCACCCGCATGTACGTGGTGGCCAGCTTCGACGCACCCTGGCGCAGCAGCGGCCAGATCACCACCGGCCGCCCCACCGGCTACATCAAGTTCGATGCCGGCAGCACGCGCACGGTCACCATGCGCATCGCCACCTCGTTGATCTCCATCGAGCAGGCCCGCCACAACCTGGCCCTGGAGCTGGCCGCCGATGACACGCTCGACCGCGTGGCGGCACGCGCGCAGGACGCATGGGACGCACGGCTGGCCCCGTTCGACATCGGCGATGCCAGCGACGACCAGAAGACCACGCTGTATTCCAGCCTGTACCGGCTGTACCTGTACCCGAACTCCGGCCACGAGAACGTGGGCAGCGCCGCCGCGCCCGAGTGGCGCTACGCCAGCCAGGCCAGCGCCGCCGAGGACAACACCGACGGCAGCGCCACGCGCAGTTTCGCCCCGGTGCGCGACGGCAAGGTGTACGTCAACAACGGTTTCTGGGACACCTTCCGCACCACCTGGCCGGCCTATGCGTTGTTCACCAAGGACGACGCCGGTGCGCTGGTGCAGGGCTTCCTGGAGCAGTACCGCGCCGGCGGCTGGGTGGCGCGCTGGTCCTCGCCCGGCTACGCCGACCTGATGGTGGGCACCAGTTCGGACGTGGCCTTCGCCGATGCCTGGCTGAAGGGCATCGGCGGCTTCGACCCGGAGGAGGCCTATGCGGCCGCGCTGAAGAACGCCACCGTGGTACCGCCGGACCGCCATGTCGGGCGCAAGGGCATGGACCGCTCCACCTTCCGCGGCTACGCCAGTGCCGACGTGCATGAAGGCATGTCGTGGACGATGGAAGGCGCGCTCAACGACTTCGGCATCGCCAACATGGCCGAAGCGCTGGCCAAGCGCGCCGGCAGCGCCGCCGCACGCGAACGCTATGCCACCGAGGCCGACTACTTCAGCCATCGCGCCGGCACCTACGCCACGTTGTTCGACCCGGCCGCCGGGTTCTTCCAGGGCCGTACCGCCGACGGACACTGGCGCCTGGCCGCCAAGGACTACGACCCGCGCGTGTGGGGCCACGACTACACCGAGAGCAACGGCTGGACCTTCGCCTTCACCGCCGCGCACGACGGCGAGGGCCTGGCCGGGCTGTATGGCGGCCGCGCGCAGCTGGCCGCCAAGCTCGACGCCTTCTTCGCCACCCCGGAAACCGCCGATCCCGCCTTTGCCGGCTCCTACGGCGGCACCATCCACGAGATGACCGAGGCGCGCGACGTGCGCATGGGCATGTACGCGCACAGCAACCAGCCGGCCCACCACATCCCCTGGATGTACCTGTACGCCGGGCAGCCGTGGAAGACCCAGCAGCACGTGCGCGAGATCCTGGCGCGGCTGTACGTGGGCAGCGAAATCGGCCAGGGCTACCCGGGCGATGAGGACAATGGCGAGACCTCGGCGTGGTACGTGCTGGCCTCGCTGGGCCTGTACCCGCTGCGCATGGGCGCGCCCGAATACGCGATCGGTTCGCCGGCGTTCCGCCATGCCCGGGTGGAACTGCAGGGCGGCGCGGTGCTCACGGTGAATGCCGCCAACAACTCGCGTGAGAACGTGTACGTGCAGTCGCTGAAGATCAACGGCAAGCCGTGGTCGAAGACCTGGGTGCCGCACGAGGTGATCGCCAAGGGCGCCACACTGGACTTCGTGATGGGCCCGCAGCCCTCGACCTGGGGCAGCGGCCCGGACGATGCGCCGCGCTCGCTCACCGCACGCGGCCAGCGCCCCGCCCTGCTGCATGACCTGCTGGGCAGCGGTGCACGCGCGCAGCTGGCCGACGGTCGCGCGGTGCCGGCCCTGCTCGATGACGATGCCGGCACCACGGTGCCGGTGGGCGCAGGCACGGTGGTGTTCAGCGGGGTGAGCGATGGCACGCCGTCGATGTACACACTGACCAGTGGCAACGGCGCGATCCGCGGCGGTGCGTGGACGCTGGAAGCCCGGCGCACGGGCGGCCGCTGGGTCACGCTGGACGAGCGCCGCGGCGAGGACTTTGCCTGGGCGCTGCAGACCCGGCCGTTCGCCATTGGCAAACCCGGGCGCTACGCCGAGTACCGGCTGCGCATCGCCGCGCCGGGGCGGATGCAGTTGGCCGAAGTGGAGTTGCTGGCACCCATGGGGGAGCAGTGAGCATGGGCATGCGTGGTTTTTTGACGCGGGCGGCGGCTTGGGGTGTGGGGAGCCGGCCAGCGGCCGGCCTTGCCGTGTTGCTGGGGGCGTTGGCGGGGTTTGATGCGGCTGCGTTCGAGGCCAGCCAGCAGCGCGAGGGGGTGACGCTGCGCTACAGCGATCCGGCCGATGCGCTGGCCGCCCCGATGCGCACGCGCATCATCGACACGTTCTTTGCCGCGTATGTGCGCGAGCGCGCCGACTTCCATCCGGGCGCGCCCTCGCAGGTGCGGATCGTGATCGATCCGGGCTACGACGGCATCGCCTTCGTCGGCGAGGGCAAGGGCGCGGCCACCATCACCATCAATCCGGCCTGGCTGGCCAAGCACCCCGACGACGTCGACCTGGTTACCCACGAGGCGATGCACATCGTGCAGGGCTACCCCGAATACGCCAATGAACGCGTGCCGGGCTGGCTGGTGGAAGGCATTGCCGACTACGCGCGTGATCGTTACGGCCGGGAAAATGCGGCCGCGGGCTGGGCGTTGCCGACGAAGGTGAAGGACGGGCAGAGCTTCGACACCGGCTACCGGGTGACCGGCGCGTTCCTGGCGTGGAGCGAGGCGCAGCATCCGGGGCTGGTCAAGGCACTGGACGGCGCATTGCGCGACGGGCGTTACACGCCCGCGTTGTGGCAGGCGCGCACGGGGCTGGCGTTGCCGGCGCTGTGGGCGGCGTACGTGCAGGCGCGTTGAGACGACCACTGGGCCAGCGGGCGGCGGGTACCGACCGTGGGTCGGTACGTTTTCGTGGGTCAGCGCGCGCCCACCAGGCCGGCATACAACGCGAACAACTGCTGGAAATAGCGTCGGGTCATTCGATGGCGCATGGCACGGCTCCGGACTCTCAAGGGGATCTGGTCGGGCCCAGGGCGGCGGGAGCCGGTAGCCCGCCGCCGCGGCCGGGCCGCGTGGGGGTATTGGGCCCTCGGCAGGTTGCAGGCGGGTGACCGGGGTGCGGCGTGCGTGTGGCAGAGCAGAACGCCTGCCCACCAACGGTCGGTAGCTACCGGTTTCGCGGCGCGAAACCAAAACGCGCCCCGAAGGGCGCGTTTTGGCAACGGCAGGGGGAAGAACGCCTTAGGCGTTCTTCTCCGCCTCCAGTTGCTTCCGGATCTGCGCATCCACGGCCGCGATGGCGGTCATGTTGAGCACGCGGCGCGAGGTCGCGCTGGTGGTCAGGATGTGCACCGGCTTGGCCACGCCCATCAGGATCGGGCCGATCGCCACGCCGTCGGTGAACACGCGCACCAGGTTGTAGGCGATGTTGGCCGCTTCCAGGTTGGGCAGCACGAACAGGTTGGCGCGGCCCTTCAGCGTGCTGTCGGGCAGCAGCTTCTGGCGCAGTGCCTCGTCCCATGCGGTGTCGCCCTGCATTTCACCGTCCACGTTCAGGCGCGGGTTGCGCTTGAGCAGCAGCGAACGCACGGTGCGCATCTTCAGCGCGTCGCGGGAATCGTGGCTGCCGAAGTTGGAGTGCGACAGCAGCGCCACCTTCGGTTCGATCCCGAACAGCTTCATGCGGTAGGCCGCCTGCAGGGTCGCTTCGCAGATCTGCTCGGCGGTCGGGTCTTCCTGCACGTGGGTGTCCACGAAGAAGAACACGCCCTGCTGGTTGATCACGCCGGTCATCGCCGAGGTCGAGGTCACCTTCGATTCCAGCGGCAACACGCTGCGCACGTAGCCCAGCTTCTTGTGGAAGCGGCCTACCACGCCGGTGAGCATGGCGTCGGCTTCGCCGCGCGCCACCATCACCGCGGCAATCAACGTCGGCCGCGAACGCATCAGGTTCTTGGCCGCCGCCACGGTCACGCCGCGACGCCCGGTAAGGTTGTGGTAGTACTGCCAGTAATCGTTGAAGCGCGGGTCGTCGTTGATGTTGGTGATGTCGAAATCATCACCGGCCCTCATGCGCAGGCCCAGGCGCTCGATACGCGATTCGATGACGTCCGGGCGGCCGATCAGGATCGGACGGGCCAGCCCTTCATCCACCACGTTCTGCACGGCGCGCAGCACCACTTCCTCTTCGCCCTCGGCGTAGACGACGCGCTGCTTGTCGGCGCGCGCACGGTCGTACACCGGCTTCATCATCAGGCTGGTGCGGTAGACGAACTGGGCCAGCTTCTCGCGGTAGGCGCCCATGTCGGCCACCGGGCGGGTCGCCACGCCCGAATCCATCGCGGCCTGGGCCACGGCGGCGGACAGCTCCACCAGCAGGCGGCGGTCGAACGGACGCGGAATCAGGTAATCCCGGCCGAAGCTCGGGGTCTCATCGCCATAGGCCGAGCCCAGGTCGCTGGCCTCGCGGCGCGCCATCGCGGCGATCGCGTGCACGCAGGCGATCTTCATTTCTTCGTTGATCGCCGTGGCACCCACGTCCAGCGCACCGCGGAACAGGTACGGGAAGCACAGCACGTTGTTGATCTGGTTCGGGTAATCCGAACGACCGGTGCCGATCAGCGCGTCCGGGCGGACCGAACGGGCCACTTCCGGCATGATTTCCGGAGTGGGGTTGGCCAGCGCGAAGATCACCGGGTCCTTGGCCATGGTCTTGACCATGTCCGCGGTGAGTATGCCCGGGGCCGACAGGCCCAGGAAAATGTCCGCGCCGTCGACGATCTCGGCCAGCGTGCGCTTGTCGGTGTCGCGTGCGTAACGCGCCTTTTCCGGGTCCAGGTCGGTGCGGCCGGTGTGGATCACGCCGTCGCGGTCGAAGGCCAGGATGTTCTCTTTCTTCAGGCCCAGCGAGACCAGCATGTTGACGCAGGAGATGCCCGCCGCGCCCATGCCCGTGGTGGCCAGCTTGACGTCTTCGATGCGCTTGCCGGTCACGACCATGGCGTTGAGCACCGCGGCGCCGACGATGATCGCGGTGCCGTGCTGGTCGTCATGGAACACCGGGATGTTCATCCGCTCGCGCAGCTTGCGCTCGACGATGAAGCACTCCGGGGCCTTGATGTCTTCCAGGTTGATGCCGCCGAAGGTCGGCTCCAGCGAGGCGATGATGTCGACCAGCTTGTCCGGGTCGTTCTCGTCGATCTCGATGTCGAACACATCGATGCCGGCGAACTTCTGGAAGAGCACGCCCTTGCCTTCCATCACCGGCTTGCCGGCCAGCGGTCCGATGTTGCCCAGGCCCAGCACGGCGGTGCCGTTGGAAATGACGGCGACCAGGTTGCCGCGGGCGGTCAGTTCGCTGGCCTGCTGCGGGTCGGCCATGATCGCCTCGCAGGCGTGTGCCACGCCAGGCGAGTACGCCAACGACAGATCACGCTGGGTCAGCATCGGCTTGGTCGCTGCGACGCGGATCTTGCCCGGCGGCGACATGCGGTGGTAATCGAGGGCAGCCTGTTTGAAATCTTCGTTGGACATCGCTTTCTGCAGATGAATGGGCGAGAGGAACAGGGGATCATACCCCCGTTGGCGTGGATGGACCTGTCGCTACGCTGTCGCGATCATGCTGCAACCGCACATATTCGCGCCGTCCGGCAGCGTATGCGCAGCGTGGCGCAGTGCGATGACAACCCGCATCACCGACGGTACGTGGACAAAAAATCAGGGCCTGCCATCCGGGGGGACGGGGCAGGCCCTGCAACACACGCAAGCATCAAACGGGTATCAGCGGGCCGGGGCGGTCAGCGGCGACGGCAGGTCGTCGGTGGTCAGCGCCGGCAGTTCGGCCTCGCGGCCGTCCAGGGCCAGCGCCAGGCGGTCGCGGTCCAGCGCACCTTCCCAGCGCGACACCACCACGGTGGCCACGGCATTGCCGATGAAGTTGGTGAGCGAGCGGCATTCGCTCATGAAGCGGTCCACGCCCAGGATCAGCGCCATGCCGGCCACCGGCACTTCCGGCACCACGGCCAGGGTGGCGGCCAGGGTGATGAAGCCGGCCCCGGTGACGCCGGCGGCGCCCTTGGAGCTCAGCATCGCCACCAGCAGCAGCGCGATCTGGTGGCCCAGGGTCAGCTCGGTGTTGGTGGCCTGGGCGATGAACAGCGCGGCCAGGGTCATGTAGATGTTGGTGCCGTCCAGGTTGAACGAGTAGCCGGTGGGCACCACCAGGCCCACCACCGACTTGGCGCAGCCGGCGCGCTCCATCTTCTCCATCAGCGACGGCAGCGCCGACTCCGACGAGGAGGTGCCCAGCACCAGCAGCAGTTCGGCCTTCAGGTAACGGGCCAGCTTGAACACCGAGAACCCGCACAGGCGGCAGACCACGCCCAGGATGACCGCCACGAACAGGAAGGCGGTGAGGTAGAACGAGCCCACCAGCCAGGCCAGGTTGACCAGCGAGCCCACCCCGTACTTGCCGATGGTGAAGGCGATGGCACCGAAGGCGCCGATCGGGGCGGCCTTCATCAGGATGTGGACCAGGCGGAACACCGGGGCGGTCAGCGCCTCCAGGAAGGTCAGCACCGGGCGGCCCTTGGCACCGGTCAGGGCCAGGGCCACGCCGAACAGCACCGCCACGAACAGCACCTGCAGGATGTTGCCATCGACGAAGGCGCTGACCAGGGTGGCCGGGATGATGTCCATCGCAAAGCCGGTCAGGGTCAGCTCATGGGACTTTTCCACGTAGCTGTGGACCGCGGTCTGGTCCAGGTCGGCCGGGTTGATGTTCATGCCGGCGCCGGGCTGGACCACGTGCGCCACCACCATGCCCACGATCAGGGCCAGGGTGGAGAAGAACAGGAAGTAGGCCATCGACTTGGCAAACACCCGGCCCACCGTGCGCAGGTGGGTCATGCCGGCGATGCCGGTGACGATGGTCAGGAAGATGACCGGGGCGATGATCATCTTCACCAGCTTGATGAAGGCATCGCCGAGCGGCTTCAGCGATTCGGCGAAGGCCGGCTCGAAGTGGCCCAGGATGGCGCCCAGGACGATCGCCACCACCACCTGGAAATACAGTTGGCGATAGAACGGCAGCGGCTTGGCCGCGACGGGGGCGGCGGTGGGAATGTGCATGGCGGACTCCGGAGGGACGGTATCGGCGCGTCCGGCCTGCACGTGTGCGGGCCGGTTCCGTGGGGAACACCGCAGCCCGGATGGTGCGTCGAGGGTCGCGGTGGATGGACGCATTTGTACGCGCGAGTCACCGCCACGCAGATAACCTATTGGTACTAGCCCCCCGGTTCAGGTGGCGTTGGGTGCCTACACTGCGCCCCACACCGCCCTCCCCC